>NZ_CBFFRK010000063.1:0-25788 GCF_965644245.1 Erwinia sp. V71 | reverse complement strand
AACGGGTTCTTATGCCTTAGTTGTAAGTGTCTACCATGTCCCCGAACAAGTGTTCACTGTGTCCCCGGACCGTACATTTCCCGGGGGAGGGACGGTACGTCAATCTTTTCAGAACCACTGTCCAAAACGGCGGATATAAAGCTGCTTCACCCCCTGGCTCAGCAGGCAGTAACCCAACAGTGTCGCCAGCAGCCACGGGAAATACGCCAGCGGCAGCGGCTGTAAACCAAATGCGCTATTCAGTGGTGAGAACGGCAGGCCAATACCGATAATCACCACCAGCAGCGTGGTCAGCATAATCGGCCAGCTGGCGCGCGTCTGAATAAACGGAATCTGCCGGGTACGCAGCATATGAACCACCAGCGTTTGTGACAGCAACCCCTCGATAAACCAGCCAGACTGGAACAGCGTCTGATGATCGACACTGTTGGCGCCAAAAACATGCCACATCAGCGCAAAGGTGGTGATATCAAAGATCGATGAGATCGGTCCCATGCACAGCATAAAGCGGCCAATATTTTTCGCGTCCCATTTGCGTGGCTTACGCACAAACGCCTTATCCATTTTGTCCCACGGCAGCGCCAGCTGGGAGATATCGTAAATCAGATTCTGTAACAGCAGCTGGATTGCCAGCATCGGCAAAAACGGAATAAAGGCACTGGCGACCAGAATCGAAAACACATTGCCGAAATTAGAGCTGGCGGTAATGTTGAGATATTTGATGATATTGCCAAAGGTCTGGCGCCCCGCCAGCACACCCTGCTCCAGTACCAGCAGGCTCTTTTCCAGCAGAATAATATCTGCTGACTCTTTGGCAATATCCGTGGCGTTGTCGACGGAAATACCGACGTCCGCTGCATGCAAGGCTTCGGCATCATTAATACCGTCACCGAGAAAACCGACGGTATGACCGTTAGCCTGCAACAGCGTCACCACGCGGGTTTTTTGCGACGGTGTCAGACGGGCAAAAATGGTATGCAGCCCGACGCGCGCTTGCAGCTGCTCGTCGCTCATCTGCTCGATCTCTTCACCCAGCAGCGGCACGCCAGCATCAATGGCCAGATCGCGGCAGATTTTCGCCGTGATCAGCGGGCTGTCGCCGGTCAGCACTTTCACCTGCACGCCATTATCGCGCAGGGCACAAATCGCTGCGGCGGCACTGGCTTTGACCGGATCGAGGAACGTCAGCATACCGCATAAGGTAAGATCACGTTCATCCTCCGGCAGCAGGCGCTGATGCCAGCCCTGTGAATCCAGCTTGCGGGTGGCGACCAGCAGCACGCGATAACCCTGCTGATTAAATGCCGCCGCGCGTTGCAGGATCTCGTCACGCCAGCCCTGATCCAGCGCGACAATCTGGCCGCTCTGCTCCAGATGTGTGCTGATCGCCAGCACCTCTTCCACTGCGCCTTTGCAGATCAGCTGATGCTGACCGCGATCATCACTCAGCGAGACGGAAAGACGGCGGCGGGTGAAATCAAACGGCAGTTCGTCAATTTTGCGCCAGTCACGTGGCAGACAACGGTCATCACGGGCAAATTCCAGCACCGCGCGATCCATCAGATTTTTCATGCCACTCTGGTGGACGCTGTTCAGCCAGGCCAGCTGCAATGCCTGACGGCAGGGACGGCCGAGAATATCGAGGTGCTGCGCCAGCGCAATATGGTCTTCAGTCAGGGTGCCGGTTTTATCGGTGCACAGCACATCCATCGCGCCAAAGTTCTGCATCGCATTAAGGCGTTTCACCACCACTTTGCGCCGTGCCATCGCCATCGCACCTTTCGCCAGGTTGGTGCTGACGATCATCGGCAGCATTTCCGGTGTCAGTCCGACAGCCACGGCCAGCGCGAACAGCGTGGCATCCAGCCAGTCGCCTTTGCTCAGACCGTTAATTACCAGCACCACCGGCACCATAATCGCCATAAAACGGATCAGCAGCCAGCTCACGCTGTTGACGCCGCGGTCAAATGACGTTGGCGCACGTTTGCCGACGATATTTTTCGCCAGCGAGCCAAACCAGCTCTGGCTGCCGGTGGCCACCACAATCGCCGTCGCATGGTCGCTGATCACAGAGGACCCCATCAGGCAAATATTGGCTAAGCCGGGCAGCGCATTTTCGCCGATATCGTGCAGGGCATGCTGCGCGTCATTCAGGCAACATTTTTCTACCGGCAGTGCTTCGCCGGTCAGCGCCGCCTGGCTGACCAGCAGGTCGCGCGTGTCGATCAGCCGCACATCGGCCGGAATGATATCGCCAGCGGACAACGAAATAATATCGCCAGGCACCAGATGTTGCTGATTAACGTCGATCCACTGTGCTGTGGCGCGATCGTCAGTGCGACGACGCGCCGTGACCCGGGTTTGCACCAGTGATTTCAGCGCATCGGCCGCTTTATTGGTACGGAATTCCTGCCAGAAACGCAGCAATCCGCTCAGGCTAATCATCACCAGCATAATGGTGACACCGGTGAGGTCCGTCTCTTCGCCCTTGCGTGCCGGCAGCCAGTAGTCGGTAAAGAAACTAATGGCGGCCAGGCCCATCAGGACAAAAATAAACGGATTATTAAACGCCAGCAGCAACTGGATCAGCGCGTGAGGCGCTTTCTCCTGCGCGACCTGATTAAGACCAAACTGTGCCAGCCGTTCCTCCGCCTGGCGGTGAGTCAGCCCTTCTGCGCTGCTGTTCAGGGTGGCGAAGGTGGTGTCGAGGCTTACCTGCGCCTCGTCGGCAATGCGCCAGTGTTCAGGCGGATTTGCGCGCTGGCGCGGTGTGTACTGCGCGATATCGATTAGCTGAGTCATCTCTTGTACTCCAAATTTTGCGCGCACCGAATCCTCTCAGGATGAGATCGGCGCGAAAAAGATGGCGTTGCAGAGGGGGAGGGAAAACTAGTTCACTGCTCCTGCGCAACGCGTATTACGTTGCGTTCGGGGGTGCTCGTCCATTTGTGGCTCCTTGCATGAGTAAAAAAGAAGTCACCCGCGCAAAAAGGGCGCAGGCCAGGTGCGCATCAGCGCTAGCGGGAGGTTAACCCGGAGGGAGCAGGGTATGGGTATGCATCAACATGATCGTCACTCGTCTGTTTATTCATCGGGTCAGCAGACGATGATCGCCATCACTGCTTGCCAGGGCGGCAAGCATCAGGCTTGCCTTAATGGATTCGGTAACTGTCCAAAAAGGTTTCTCCACGGAATTAAACGAGAAGCACTATACTGCCGACGTTTTATGCTGTAAACCGCGCTTCCTTAACCGATAATCAACGCCGGTTATTTAGTGGTTAACTGAATTGCTGATTGTACTGTTGCAGCCAGTTAATGAAGTGGCGCAATGGCGTGGCAAGGTATTTTCGCCCAGGGTAGTAAAGCCATAATCCGCCCAGTTCAATGCTGTAATCTTCCAGCAATGCCACCAGCCGGCCGTCCGCCAGTTCTGCTCTGACAGATTCCTGGTGCAAAAAGGCGATGCCTGCTCCGGCACAGGCGGCTCTGGCGATGGCGTGATCGTTATCGAGGATCAGGTCGCCCTGAGTGGCGATCTCCAGACGTTTACGCTGGCGGGCAAATTCCCATTTATACAGTTTGCCACTGGAAAAACGGCGCTGAATGCAGCTGAAATGACGTAATGCTTCTGGCTGCTCAGGCTGTCCGTGGCGCTCAATAAAGGCCGGGCTGGCAACGGCAATCAGTCGCAGTGGTGGGCCGAATGGGATCGCCACCATATCCTGAGCGATCTCATTGCCGTAACGCACCCCGGCGTCGAAACTTTCCGCCACAATGTCCACGAAGCCATCATTACTGGCAATTTCCAGTGTGATATCCGGATACGCCTGTTTAAACGGCAGCAGCAGGTCGTGAAAAAAGAACGTTTCCGCCGCCCGCGGCATATTAAGTCTCAGGGTGCCGCGTGGTTCTGCCCGCCAGCTGTTGAGATCGTCTACCGCATCGGTCAGATCGCTCAGCGCGGGCTGGATACGGGCGAGAAATGCGTGGCCTGCTTCAGTCAGCGCGACACTGCGCGTCGTGCGTTGTAACAAACGCAGACCAATGCGCTGTTCCAGCTGTGTCATCGCATGGCTAAGCGTTGACGGCGTGACATTGCGCTCTTCCGCCGCCTTGCGAAAACTCAGGTGACGGGCGATAGCCGCGAAGATTTCCAGTTCCTGCAGGGAAGCTCGATTGTTCATATTGATGATTTATATTCACTAATTCAGATTAAATACATCAATTGTTGAAAATAATCGGGAAAAGTATAACTACTCTGTGCTTACTTAACAGGAAAAGATGATGAAACGCAGAGTATTGGGTAGTGAAAACTTTGAAGTCTCGGCGCTGGGACTGGGCTGCATGGGAATGAGCTTCGCCTATGGCAAAGCTGATGAAAAACAGGCGATTAACACCCTGCATCGCGCGTTCGATCTCGGCATCGATTTCCTCGACACCGCTGAAATTTACGGTCCGTTCACCAACGAAATCCTGATCGGTAAGGCGTTAAAAGGACGTCGTGGCAACATTAAGATCGCCACCAAGTTTGGTTTCCAGATTGGTGAACAGGGGGAGGGGCTGGAACGGATTACCGGCATCAACAGCCAGCCTGAACATATCCGTCAGGTGGTGGAAGCATCGTTGCAGCGTCTGGATGTTGAGGTTATCGACCTGCTGTACCAGCACCGTATTGATCCGACGGTGCCGATTGAAGAGGTGGTTGGCGTGATAGCGGATCTGGTGCGCGAAGGTAAGGTCTTGCACCTGGGATTGTCTGAAGTCTCCGTCGCCACGCTGAACCGCGCTTGTGCTGTGCACCCGATTACCGCGGTGCAGAGTGAATATTCGCTGTGGAGCCGCGATCCTGAGCAGGGTATTCTTGCTGCCTGCCAGCAGCTGAATGTTGGTTTTGTCCCTTACAGCCCGCTGGGACGTGGTTTTTTGTCGGGAAAAATGCCTGATCTCGCTTCGCTGGAGGCCGGTGATTTCCGTCGTGGCCTGCCACGCTTTCAGCCACAGGCGCTGGAGCATAACCAGCAGCTGGTACAGCAGTTAAAGGATATGGCGGCGAAGTATCACTGCTCCGCGGCGCAGCTGGCGCTGGCATGGGTGTTAGCCAAAGGCGAGCACATTGTACCGATTCCGGGCGCGCGACAGATTGCACATCTGGAAGATAACTGCCGGGCAGTGGAGCTTGTTCTGGCAGCAGCAGATATCGCCGTGCTGGATACGCTGTTTATCCGCCAGAATGTGATGGGCGAACGCTATAACGCGCTGGAGATGTCACTGGTGGAACAGGCATAACCCGCATCCCTCAGCCAGGCAGTATACCGCCTGGCTGTGTCATAACGGACAGCGCGCGCTGACATTGCAGCGGGGTATGCGCCCCTGTGTTACGTCTGGTTGTCTGCCGGGGCGGCAATCAGCGCTTCAAAATGCTGGCCGGTATTGACGATATGCACGACCCTGGCATCAGGTGCCTGAGAGCCGAGGATTTCCTCAAATTCCATACCGGCGGCAAAGCTGTAGTTAATCACCCGTAATGGCGGCAAGTCCCCTTTCATCAGGTTACTGTTAATCATCTCCAGTAATGCCGCCGCAGCGCCCTGTGTGGTTTCCCCCTGATGGCCAAAAGCCATATAGCCGTCCGGGCCAAATCCGCTGGCATGTCCCTGCCAGCCCTGGCTGACAAGCCACTGGCGATAGTTATTAACCAGCTGGCACAGCACAGGGCTTTGTGTGTAGTCCTTTGTGGCATGCTGCAACAATGCGATTAACAGGCAGTTACGGTATGCGGTGCGGGTATCGCTATTATTTGCCACCCGTATCAGCCCTTTTGTGCGCAGGATCTGATCCTGTACCGCCAGGCTGACCGCCTGTGAGCGTGCATACTCTGCTTCATGCAGAGTGGAGGAGGGGGGGCTAAGCGCTTTTTTTGATACCCGGGTCGCAGACTGTACAGCAGAAGGCGAGCGGCTGGCGGGCGGCTGGATGATGTTGAACGGGTATTGATGTTCAACATCGGGGTAAAAACCCGTCAGGGTAACGAGTTCGTTATGGGTCAGCCGCGGTTCATGCTGCGCTAAACGGTCAAACCACTCCTTCCAGCCCTCGTCCTGACGCCGGGCAAATTTTTCGGGAAACGCTGAGTTCAGCGCCTCCATTACCTGCTGCGCGTTAGCGGAAAGCGGGGGGCGACGTAGCTGGTGTTTTCTTAATGATTTAATGCAGCAGGGCCGGATTTTAACGATATCCTCTGGCTCCAGCTGGTAATCCATATCACTCACCCGTATGGCCCATTTGAGCGAATCTTCGCCGGCAAGTGGCTGATAAGGATTCCAGTCAGGCGAGGACAGCCGCTGCTTAAGTCGTTCACCAGCCTCTGTCAGCGGTACTTTACGCAGCGCGCGCAGCAGTGCCGCCGTGTCGTATTGTACACCCGTCAGCAGCACCAGATCGGTGGTGTGCAGCCCGGGACACAGCTCCAGCAAACTGGCCGCAAAACTGTCTGGATGCCGCATTTTTTTACTGATAAAACGCGGATCGCTTTCTTCAATTTGCTGCTTAATCAATTCTCCGCGACTGCTGAGTGACGTCGTTGCCTGGTCAGGATGTTTACCTGACGGCGAAGGCGATGTACCCGCCTGTTTTATCAGATCTTCTGCCCGCGGCAGACGGGACTGATAAGGGGGCGGCGGACGTTTATTCACCGGTTCCTGTTGCTGCTGGAATACTTTACTTTGGCACAAACCGGGGAATGACTCGCTTGCTGTCTGCTTCTGGCACTCAGAACGGTGGGGCGTCGGTCCATTCGGCTGGCGGAGCCGCTTGCCTGACTTATTCGCAGCGATAATGGCTTGTATTGATTTCTCATAGGCAGAGAACGCTTTGGGATAAGGCTGGTTCGGCAAAATCGCCGCGGGTGGACGGCGCCACCTGAAGCTGGGGTCGGACTTGTCGGGGTATGGTAATCGGTTGGGAGTGGGCGGCTCAGGCTGTTTATTCTCCACGGGAATGGGGCTGGGATATTCCGGTGATGTCGTGAGCATCACCGGAATGTAACAGGTGCCCGGACTCACGGCGACTATCTGAGGGATGAATGTGAATGCCTGTATCGTGGGGAGTTGCGGCGGCTGCTGATTGTCTTGCGTATAGGCGATGATATTGCTGTTAATCGAAAGGTCATTCACGGTATGGCTCCCTGCCAGTAGATTGACGATGTTATGCACGCGGCGGCAGCAGGCGTGGCAAAAAAAGCGTAGACCATCGCATCGGGCATCGGCAGGAAACAGAATAAAAAGTGAAGGAATTATTGTGGGAATGTCAGACAGGTTATGGTGATATCCGGCAGGTTTTTTCACCACCCGGTGTCGCACAATGCCGCATCTCACCTGCTTTCTGCCTGTTTAAACGCTATTTTTCGCCGCTTATCCGATAATGTTGCTTTTTTGTAAACAGATTAACAAGCGAACGAAATCCTGCTATGCTGACCCTCGCTATCCCGGGCACCTTACTCTGTGCCATACCCGGACGAGGATGATTCATCACGTCGCCCTGACAATGGTGGCCGGAAAGCTAAATACAATGAGAGCGAGGAGAACGTCGTGCTAGAAGAATACCGTAAGCACGTTGCCGAGCGTGCTGCCGAAGGGATCGTTCCTAAACCGTTAGATGCTTCCCAAATGGCCGCGCTGGTTGAACTGCTAAAAAACCCACCAGCAGGTGAAGAAGAATTCCTTTCCGATCTGTTAATTAATCGTGTCCCACCAGGTGTTGATGAAGCTGCCTATGTGAAAGCAGGCTTCCTCGCGGCAATCGCCAAAGGCGAAGCGACCTCTCCTCTGGTTACTCCCGAAAAGGCCGTTGAACTGCTGGGCACCATGCAGGGCGGTTACAATATTCATCCGCTGATTGATGCTCTCGACGATGCCAAACTGGCGCCGATTGCCGCCAAAGCGCTGTCCCATACGCTGCTGATGTTTGACAACTTCTACGATGTGGAAGAGAAAGCTAAAGCGGGTAACACACATGCACAGCAGGTGATGCAGTCCTGGGCGGACGCCGAATGGTTCCTGTCGCGCCCATCGCTGGCAGAAAAAATCACCGTTACCGTCTTTAAAGTCACCGGCGAAACCAACACCGATGACCTGTCACCGGCACCTGATGCCTGGTCACGTCCTGATATCCCACTGCACGCGCTGGCGATGCTGAAAAACGCCCGTGAAGGTATTGAGCCGGATCAGCCTGGCGTGGTCGGCCCGATTAAGCAGATTGAAGCGCTGGCAGAAAAAGGCTTCCCGCTGGTTTACGTCGGTGACGTGGTCGGGACCGGTTCTTCACGTAAATCCGCCACCAACTCGGTGCTGTGGTTTATGGGCGACGATATCCCTTACGTGCCGAATAAAAAAGGCGGCGGCGTGGTGCTGGGCGGCAAAATTGCGCCAATCTTCTTCAACACCATGGAAGATGCCGGTGCACTGCCGATCGAAGTCGATGTCGATAATCTCAATACCGGCGACGTGATCGATATCTATCCGTTCAAAGGCGAAGTGCGTAACCATGACACCGATGAAGTGCTGGCGAACTTCGAACTGAAAACCGACGTGCTGATTGATGAAGTGCGCGCGGGTGGCCGTATTCCGTTGATTATCGGCCGTGGCCTGACCACCAAAGCGCGTGAAGCGCTGGGTCTGCCGCACAGTGATGTATTCCGTCAGGCGAAAGACGTGGCAGAGAGCAGCCGCGGTTATTCACTGGCGCAGAAAATGGTGGGGCGCGCCTGTGGCGTTGCGGGTGTGCGTCCGGACGCTTACTGCGAACCGAAAATGACCTCTGTGGGTTCACAGGACACCACGGGCCCAATGACCCGTGATGAACTGAAAGACCTCGCCTGCCTCGGTTTCTCCGCCGATCTGGTGATGCAGTCCTTCTGTCACACCGCCGCTTATCCGAAGCCGGTTGACGTGACCACCCACCACACCCTGCCTGACTTTATTATGAACCGTGGCGGCGTGTCGCTGCGTCCGGGCGATGGCGTGATCCACAGCTGGCTGAACCGTATGCTGCTGCCGGATACCGTGGGCACCGGCGGTGACTCCCATACCCGTTTCCCGATTGGCATCTCCTTCCCGGCCGGTTCCGGTCTGGTGGCGTTTGCTGCGGCGACAGGCGTGATGCCGCTGGATATGCCGGAATCGGTGCTGGTGCGCTTTAAAGGCGAAATGCAGCCGGGCATCACCCTGCGCGATCTGGTGCACGCGATCCCACTGTACGCCATCAAAGCGGGCCTGCTGACCGTCGAGAAGAAAGGTAAGAAAAACATCTTCTCTGGTCGTATCCTGGAAATTGAAGGTCTGCCAAAACTGAAAGTGGAGCAGGCGTTTGAGCTGACCGATGCGTCTGCTGAACGTTCCGCTGCGGGCTGTACCATCAAGCTGGATAAAGAGCCGATTATTGAGTATCTGAACTCCAATATCGTGCTGCTGAAGTGGATGATTGCCGAAGGTTACGGTGACCGTCGTACGCTGGAGCGTCGTATCCAGGGCATGGAGAAATGGCTGGAAGATCCTCAGCTGCTGGAAGGCGATGCTGACGCAGAGTACGCGGCAGTGATCGACATCGATCTGGCGGAGATCAAAGAGCCAATTCTGTGTGCGCCAAACGATCCGGATGATGCGCGTCTGCTGTCGGATGTGCAGGGCGAGAAAATCGATGAAGTGTTTATCGGTTCCTGTATGACCAACATCGGCCACTTCCGTGCTGCCGGTAAACTGCTGGATGCGCACAAAGGCCAGCTGCCAACCCGCCTGTGGGTTGCGCCACCAACCAAGATGGATGCGGCGCAGCTGACGGAAGAGGGTTACTACAGCGTGTTTGGTAAGAGCGGCGCGCGTATCGAGATCCCGGGTTGCTCACTCTGCATGGGTAACCAGGCGCGTGTGGCAGATGGCGCAACCGTGGTATCAACCTCGACCCGTAACTTCCCGAACCGTCTGGGGACTGGCGCGAATGTGTTCCTGGCATCAGCGGAACTGGCTGCGGTCGCTTCCCTGTTAGGCAAACTGCCTACGCCGGAAGAGTATCTGCAGTATATGGAGCAGGTGGATAAGACGGCGGTGGATACCTATCGCTATCTCAACTTTGACCAGTTGGGCCAGTACACCGACAAAGCGGATGGCGTGATTTTCCAGACTGCGGTGTAACTGCCTTATCTCCCTCCTCATCATGGTGGGGGATTCCACTCTCCCTCCCCCGCATCGCGGGGGAGGGGATCTCCGGTTTCACACCATCAGCTTACGCAAAAATCCCAGACTCTTCTCCTGCGACAAATTCCCCAGCCGTTGATAAATCTCCGCATAGCCACGCAAATTGCCGCAACAGTCGGCGAACTTCTGCTGGCGATCACTTTCACTGAACGGTTCAGCCAGCGAGCCTTTAGCGCTTAGCCTTTCCGCGCTAAGCATGCGGCCATCTTTCAGCGTAATCGTGACAATATGTGGCAGATTGCCCTGTTCGGCTTCCTCGGCGGCGCTCCAGCTGCTCATGCTAATCTGTGCCAGACGGCGGGCATCGGCCTGACGCGCGACCCGCTGCGGCGTAAAGTCCGCCACGCTGAGCATGCCTTTTTCCAGCATCACCGCCACGCAGTAATTCATCGAGAAACGCGCCTGCATCTCGTCTTCGGGCTGGGTGTACGCCAGATTACGCCAGTTAGCGATACCGACTTTGGTGTCGACGGACTCCACATCCTCAGCACTAAACGCATGCAGTGCCTGCAGGTCGGCAATTGCATCGAGAATGCGATGCGTGGAGCCACAGCAGGGGTGTTTTTTCGGCATCACGCCGACCGTTTCAATCACATGCTGTGTCTGATGTTGCCAGCGTTGCACCATCGCTGGCTGATAATCCGCACCGGCAAACAGCTGCAACAGTCCCATTTCCCCTTCGATAATATCCATGCGCCCGCTCATGCCCGAGGCTGCCAGCTCTGCGGCGTCAATGGCGTTACGTGCCGCCATGCCCGCATGGAACGGCTTTAACGGCGTTCCAAACTGGCCTTTCACACCACTGGCAAAGCTGACGGCAATCGACAGAGTGCGCGCGATCCCCGCCTGATCCAGCCCCTTCAGCCAGGCAATGCCAGCCGCTGTGCCGATGCAGCCAACCGTCGATGTGCCGTGCCAGCCAGCGGTATAGTGGCTGTTGCTTAACACTTCGCCAATAAACGCCTGCGCCTGCAGACCAATCAGATAGGCGTCCAGCAGCGCCGCGCCATCACGATTTTCCGCCAGCGCCACCGCCAGCAGCGCGGGCACCAGCACCGCCGAGGCGTGACTCATGCCGGGGCCGAAATTATCGTCATAGTCGATGGCATGCGCCGCGGTGCCATTCAGCAACGCGATAATCGCGGCAGGCTGGCTGTCATAGTGCGCCCACGCCTGCTGCACGGCCTGGGTAGAAAAATCATCACGCCCGGCATACAGGCAGGCCAGCGTATCGGTAATCGCCTGCTGTGCCAGCTGGTATGCCCGTTCACTGAAAGGCGGGTGGCTGAGACACCACGCAGCGATGCTTTCACTTACCGTCATTGAATTCCTCCTGCTGCGGCATCTTCCAGCAACAGCTGGAGCAATTTACCGATCTGAAAACGATTCACTTCCCGGCCTGACTGGTCGGTATCCACGCGATGCGCCACCACCATCTGTAGCGCAGGCATCACCAGGCAGAAATGGCCACCCGCGCCCTGGGCTGAGTAGCTGCCCGGCGGCAGCATGACTTCCGGCCAGGCGATGCCATCACGGCTGACCCACCACATATAGCCATAGGCACCACGATCCCCGGCATGTGAAATCGGCGCGGTGCTGGTGCGCACCCAGCTGGCGGGCAGTACCTGCTGTCCCTGCCACTCGCCCTGCTGTAAAAACAGCTGACCAAAGCGCGCCAGGTCGCGGGTGGAGAGGCGGAAGGGATACGCCGGATGCACTGAAAATGCTCCCGGCTCCATCCAGCCATCTTCCGTGGGGCGGAAATCCTCCATCCCCACGGGTTGCGCGATGCGCTGATCAAACGCCTGATGAATCGGCTTATCCACCAGTTGCCGCCAGGCACTGCCGAGCGCATTAAAATCCCAGTTGCTGTAACACCAGTTTTCCCCCGGCGCATGCAGATGGCGTGGTGGTTTGATGCGCCGCATCCACGCGGTTTCATAATTAGCCGGGTGAGAGATGCCGGAGCGGGCGGTCAGCAGGTCGTACAGTGTGGCCTGGCTCTCCACTTCCGACAGCCCTTCCCGATCATCGATGCCCAGCGTCTGTAAGGTCAGCGACAGGTCGAATTGCTGTTCGGCGACGGCCGTGCCGATCAGCGCACTGAGAAAACTTTTGCGCATCGAGTGACACTGAAAGCGATGTGTCATATCCCCCTGGTTGAAGATCACCTCGCCCTGATGCAGTACCAACAGGGCATCACTGGGGATGGTGTGCAGATAGCGGCTTAAACGCTCAAACATGCGAATGACTCCTTAACTCTCGCTGGCGGCGAGGAAATGACGGGTGTACTCCTCGCGCGCTTCACCACGCCGCAGCGCGTCAGCGCTCAGCTCTTCCAGCAGAATACCCTGATGCATAATCGCCACGCGCTGGCACAGATGGGTGACCACCGCCAGATCGTGGGTCACCATCAGATAGGTCAGCTTGCGCTGCTGGCGCATGGTGGCCAGTAGATTGAGGATCTCTGCCTGCACGGACACATCCAGCGCGGAGGTGGGTTCGTCGAGCAGCAGCACCGACGGCTCCATAATCAGGGCGCGTGCAATCGCCACCCGCTGACGCTGGCCGCCGGATAACTGATGCGGATAGCGGTAGCGGAACGAGTCGTTCAGTCCCACCGCATGCAGCACCTCGCTGATGCGCTGTTCATGGCGGTCGAGACCATGCAGCTGCAACGGTTCCCGCAGCGCATTCCACACCATTTTGCGGGGATGGAGTGAGGCATACGGGTCCTGAAACACCATCTGCACCTGGCGATAAAACGCTTTTTCGCGCTGCGGTTGCTGCTCTTTGTTATCGAACAGAATCGCGCCCTGATAATCGTCATTCAGGCCTGCCAGCGCGCGCAGAATGGTGGATTTGCCGCAACCGGATTCACCAATCAGGCCGTAGCTTTCGCCTGCCGCAAGGGTAAAACTGACATCGCGCACCACCTGACGTCGCTGACTGCCGTGACCAAAGGCGATATTGAGATTCACCGTTTCGACACTGCGCTGTTGTGTGGGGATCATCATAATGCGACTCCATTGCGCCAGCTGGGGCCGTTTAACCAGGCGGCGTCACGGGTGGGAACACTGAGCATCTCCACCGGCTGATGCAGCCGTGGCTGGCTGGCGAGCAGCGCCCGGGTATAGGGATGGCAGGCGTGCTGCAGCTCGCTGGCGGCAATCTCCTCGACGATGCGTCCGGCATACATCACCAGCACACGGTCGCAGAAACGTGACACCAGATTCAGGTCATGGGTGATAAACAGCAGCCCGGTATTGCGTCGCGCCAGCAGCTCATCAAGGATACTCAGCACCTGCTGGCGCACCGTGACGTCCAGCGCCGAGGTCGGCTCATCGGCGATAATCAGGTCCGGTTCCGGGATCAGCATCATGGCGATCATCACACGCTGCCCCATACCACCGGAAATCTCATGGGGATACAGCTGATACACTTTCTCCACGTCACGGATATGTACCGATTCCAGCATCGCCAGCGCCCGTTCGCGCGCCACACTTTTACTTGCCTGGGTATGCAGGCGATACGCTTCACTGATCTGATCGCCGATCCGCATCAGCGGATTGAGCGAGAATTTCGGGTCCTGCAGGATCATCGAAATGCGTCCGCCGCGAATCTGGCGCATCTGTTTTTCACTGGCGGCCAGCAGATCGATATCGCCAAACTGCATTTTATCGGCGGTCACCCGACCGATTTTGGGTGTCAGTTTCAGCAGCGCCCGGCAGGTTTGCGATTTACCGGAGCCGGACTCGCCGACAATTGCCAGCTTTTCGCGTCCGACGGTGAAGGAGACATCGCGCACTGCGTGGTGATCCTGGTGCGCACCTTTAAAGACAATGTTCAGGTTTTCCACCTGCAGCAGGCTGTTATTCATGGCGCAGATCCATAACGTCGCGCAGGCCGTCGCCGAGCAGGTTAAAGGCCAGACTGGTGAACAGAATCGCTAAACCGGGAATGGCGGCAATCCAGCCATTGTTCAGCATAAACTCGCGGCCGGACGCCAGCATCGCGCCCCATTCCGGGCTGGGTGCCTGCGCGCCCAGACCGAGAAAACCGAGACCGGCAGCGGTGAGGATAATCGCCGCCATATTCAGCGTGACGCGCACCACCACCGAGGGCAGGCACATCGGCATAATATGGCGCAGGATAATGTGGCAGGCGGATGCGCCCTGTAAGCGCACTGCGGCGATATAGTCCATCTTGCGGATCGACAGGGTTTCCGCCCGCGCCAGACGGGCAATCGGCGGCCATGACGACAGCGAAATGGCGATGATGGCATTCTCAATGCCCGGCCCCAGTGCGGCGACAAACGCCAGCGCCAGAATCAGGCTGGGGAAGGCGAGAAAAATATCCACCAGTCGCATCAGCACCGTATCCACCCAGCCACCGAGATAACCGGCTGCGGCACCAATGATCAGACCCAGCGGGGTGATAATCAGCGCGGTCAGCCCGGCGATATACAGCGTAATGCGAGCGCCGTGCAGCAGGCGGCTGTAGATATCACGCCCCAGTTCATCTGTCCCCAGCCAGTGCTGTGCACTCGGGTGTTGCAGGCGGTGATTCAGATCCTGTGCATAGATATCGTGGCTGCTCAGCCACGGCGCAAACAGCGCAGCGGCCAGTACCAGCAACAGCACCAGCAGACCAAACAGCGCCGAATGGTTGGCGCAAAAACGTCGCCACTGCAGCCACAGCTGTTGCATGCGCGCCTGAAATGGCGAGGCGGGCGCCGGGGCGCTTAGCCAGCTGCGCAGCGTGGTGCTCTGGCGCGGCGGCGCGGATTTGTTTACGGAGTCGGTCATTGATCCTCCTGACGCGTGCGCGGGTCGAACAGACGGTAGAGCAGGTCACACAGCAGATTCAGCACCACAAAGATGCCGCCGATCAGCAGGGTGCAACCGACGACCGCGTTCATATCACCCGCCAGCAGCGCATTGGTGAGATAGCGGCCAAAACCCGGCCAGGCAAAAACGGTTTCAGTCAGTACCGCGCCTTCCAGCAGCCACGCCCAGGAGAGCGCCACCACCGTCAGGGTCGGCACGGCGATATTGCGTAATGCATGGACCCAGACACAGCGCGCCCATGACAGCCCTTTGACGCGGGCGGTGATGATGTACTCCTGCGACAGCTGCTCAATCATAAAGCTGCGCACCATGCGGCTGATGTAGGCCAGCGAATTGAGGCCGAGAATCGATGCCGGCAAAATAATATGGCTGAAGACATTGGCGAACACCTGCCAGTTGCCCGCCAGCAGGCTGTCCACCAGCCAGAAACCGGTTTTCTGTTGCAGTTCGAACTCATAGATAAAATCGATGCGTCCCGGCCCGCCGATCCAGCCCAGTGAGGCGTAGAACAGCAGCAGCCCCATCAGCCCGAGCCAGAAGTGCGGCGTGGAGTAGCTGAGCAGGCCGATAAAACGCATCAGATGATCGAACCATGAATTGCGGTACATGGCGGACACCACCCCGGCCGGGATACCGAGGCCGACGCCGATAATCGCTGCCACCGTCGCCAGTTCCAGCGTAGCGGGAAACACACGGGCGATATCCTGCGCCACCGGATGGCTGGTGGTCAGCGCAATACCAAAATCGAGATGCGCCAGCTGCCAGATATAGTCGATAAACTGTTTCCACAGCGGCTGATCCAGCCCCAGCTGTCGGTACATCTGGTCGTAGGCTTCCTGCCCGGCGTTGTCGCCGATCACTGCGACTACCGGGTCGATCGGCAACAGACGGCCAATAAAGAAGGTCAGTGCCGCCAGCCCCAGCAGCGTACATAAGATGGAGACCGCGCCTTTCAGCGCCGCCCGCAGGCGGCGCCAGAGAGGAGAGGGCGCCAGTGTCAGTGGTTGTTGCGGATAAAGCTGCGACATGGGCGGCCTCCGTTATTTACTCGCGTTGTTGTACCAGACGCGGAAACCGTTCCAGCTCCACGATTTCACGGCCGGGCTGATGCCCGCGGTGTTGTACATCTGGAACATGATGGCCATTGGCCCTTTCTGCATCACTTCACGTTGCAGATCGGCATACATCGCAATACGTTTGGTATCATCCGGCTCCAGCAGCGCCGCTTCCACCTGCTTGTTCAGCTGCTCGTCGTAGTAAGCGGCACGCCAGCTTGGGTACTGGGTGGCGCGGGCTTCTTTGCTGTTGTCCGGGTTAAACACCAGGCGTGAGGCGTTACCGTAGGCATCCGGTACTGAGGTTTGCCACGCCATCATCGCGCTCTGGAATTCACGTCCGCGTGCGCGGCTGAACAGCTGAGCATTCGCCATCCGTTCGAGGGTGAGTTTGACGCCCACTTTGGCGGCGTTCTGCTGAATACTCTGAGCAATTGGCGCCGAGTGCGGCAGGGTGCCGAAAATCACCGATGAGGTGAAACCGTTCGGGTAACCGGCTTCGGTCAGCAATTGTTTGGCTTTGGCCAGATCCAGTTTGAACGGCTGGCCCTCTTTCTCGTCCAGCGCGCCGAACGCACCGAGCTGGGCGAAACTGGCGCGCGGTACGCCAAGGTATGGCATCACATTACGCGCCAGTCCGTCGTAATCGATCAGGTAGCGCATCGCCAGGCGCACTTTCTCATTTTTGAAAATGGGATCTTCATTGTTGAAGGTCCAGAAAAACAGCTGCGGTTTCAGCACCTTCTCGACTTTAACCTTGCCGCCTTCATCAAGGGTTTTCAGGTCATCGGCCGACAGGTCACGGGCAATATCGACGTCGCCCTGCGTCAGCAGCAGACGCTGGGTGCCGGTTTCCACGACATGACGAATCAGCACGCGCTGCAGTTTTGGCGGCGTGCCCCAGTAGTTCGGCGTGGCCTGCAATACGACACCTTCACCCGCGTTCCAGCGCACCAGCTGATACGGGCCGACGCAGGCGGTACGGGTGGAGAGATATTTATGACCAAAGTCGCCATCCACCGCTTCTTTCTCCACCAGCTTGCGGTTAATCAGTGATGACACGTTATTGGCGGCAATCGCCTGTAACACCAGGTTGGTCGGGTAGGCTTTATCGAACGTCAGCACCAGCGTATGGTCATCCGGCGCGGTCACGGTCTGGTCAACATTCTCTTTGGTGAAACCGTACTCTTTAATTGCCGCGGCGTTGCCATAGCCCAGTTTCACCACGCGCTGCAACGACCAGGCAAGATCGCCCGCTGTCGCCGGTGAGCCATCGGAAAATTTCAGATTCGGCTGCAGATGGAAGGTGATCTGCTTACGGTCGGCGGAGACATCCCAGCTTTTTGCCAGGCCGGGCACCACCTGTTTTTCATCTTTCTCGGCGAAATCCACCAGCGTATCGCAGGTGTTGGTATAGATTTCGTTGGTCACCACCTCACCAATCTGCGCCGGGTCCCAGGTGCTGATGGCGTCGATATTCCACGCCATCACCAGTGAATCCGGTGGAGTGGCTGCCTGGCTGGCCGCGCTAAACAGACCCGTTAACAGCAGGCTGGCGGCAATGGGTTTCAGTTTGTTCATTGTTATCGCTCCAGAGGATAAAGGGATCACAGATCGGCGGGGCGTGGCTGAATTGGTGGTTTCACCTCAGCCGGAATCGGGCATTTGTAGGGCGCTTCGCTGGTTTGCTCGAAGTGCGCTTTTTTCACCTGCGCCAGCAGCACTTTGTCGGTCAGCACATCAATCGCCGTGGCCGCCATTATTTTCGCCACATGTGCCAGCCCTTTGTGCGCCGCAGGCATCTTGCCCTGCGCAGTCAGCTGCCAGGAGTGGCCCGGGGTGCCAATCGCCATGGTTGGCACGTGCGCCTGCACGGTGGGGATCACCCAGCTGACATCGCCAACGTCGGTGGAACCCATCATCACTTCGCCGTGGGTATCGAGCGGGATAATAAAGTCACTCAGCGGCTGCGGATTCGCGCGTTTGATACCGGTTTTGCGCACATCGCTCGCCAGCTCTTCGGCGCTCAGCGTCGCCTGAATCTCGGCGGCAAAAGCGAGGTCGGCGGCGTCAAACTGTACGGTGCCCAGCTCGTCGAAGTTACGCTGCATTGCCTCTTCCAGCGGACGGTTGCCAAGCAGGTTGGAGACGGCACTCATAATGCTGATGTCGACTTTGGTGTCGGTCATCATCGCCGCGCCGTGGGCGACTTTTTTCACCCGTTCATTCAGTTCGAACATCGCATGCACATCACGTGAGCGGATGGCGTAGCGTACTGCAGCTTTCGCCTGCACCACGTTCGGCGCGATACCGCCAGAATCGAGCATCGCGTAGTGGATACGGGAATCCTGCGGTACGTGCTCACGCAGAAACTGCACGCCGACATTCATCAGTTCCGCGGCGTCCAGCGCACTGCGGCCGAGATGCGGGCAGGCGGCGGCATGTGAAGCGCGACCGGTAAAGAAGAAGTCCATGCGGGTATTGGCCAGTGACTGCGGTTTTGCCACTTCGTGGTGGGCGCTCGGGTGCCAGGTGATCGCGACATCAACACCGTCAAAAGCACCCGCACGCGCCATAAAGGATTTCGCCGCGCCGCCTTCTTCCGCCGGACATCCGTAATAACGCACCCGGCCTGGTGTTCCGGTCTCTGCCAGCCACGCTTTCAGCGCGGTGGCGGCCAGCATCGCGGCGGAACCTAGCAGGTTATGGCCGCAGCCATGGCCCTGGCCGTTACCCGGCAGCGGCGAAGGATAGGCCACACCGGCTTCCTGACTCAGACCTGGCAGCGCATCGTATTCACCAAGGAAGGCGATAATCGGGCCGCCTTCACCGGCTTCGCCCATCACGGCTGTCGGGATTTCGGCGACATTCTCTGTGACGCGGAAACCCTGCTGTTTCAGCATCGCAGTGTGCTCGGCAACGGAACGGTATTCGGTGTAGCAGATTTCCGGCATTCCCCACACGCGGTCGCTGAGATCGCAGAATTCTTTTTTGTGCTCATCGACCAGCTTGCAGACTAACGCTTTGTTTGGCATGGATGACTCCAGGATTGAGTGGATGATTCCGACCTCCCGGCTTTCCCTTATCCACAGGGCTGGCTGGGTGGGGCGCTGGATTCAGCATGCGTGACGGTAGCGGCGAAATACCAATGAGCATTTCGCCTGCCCCATTCCAAAACGGAATAGTTTGGCGCAAAAATTGTGCCCCTTTTGGGGGCACGTGGCGGGAGAGGGGAGTAATGATGATTCAGGGGGATCAGGCGGCTGACATTTCCCGGGTGTCTTCAACGCGTCGCCAGAAGCGTTCGGCCTGCGGATTGCGCAGATGTGGCTGGCGATACAGCCGGATATCCAGCGGCACATCCCAGCGCTTGTCGCCTGCACGGACCAGCTCACCCTGGTTTAACTCGTCACGCACCAGACTGTGCGGCAGCCAGGCGACGCCGCTGCCCGACAGCACCATTGCTTTCAGGTTAATCGACATACTGTTTTCGTATATTGGCGTCAGCGGCAACGCCTGTACGCTCGCTATCTTCGCCAGCGCGTGGGCAAAGAAGGAGTGCTGGCCGTAGCTCAGATACGGCACCGGGTCGCGGTCAATGCCAATCGGATACAGTGGCTTACCGTCGCTGGTGGGACGACAGACGGCGATAGCGCTTTCTGTCCCCAGTCGCAGCATCGGGTAGGTGCTGAGCTGCTGGATCAACGCTACGGAGTCGTGAGCGTAAGTCAGCAGAAAATCGGTTTCTTCGCTGTGCAGCAGTGAGATGTGTTCGACAAAGGTCGGTTTCTGGTCACAGAGGCGGATATAGCCCAGCTGTTGCTGCTGGTTGATCTGCTTGATCCAGTCAGGAAAAAAGGTCAGCGACAGGGTATTCAGCATCGCGAAGCGCAGTATTGCGGTGCGGCGGTGATAGCGTTGATGCATATCATTGCGCAGGTGCGACATGGCGAATACCGTTTCACTGGCAGTGGCAAGAAACGCCTGCCCTTCGGGGGTGAGCGTGACCGGATAGGTTTTGCGATCAAACAGCGGTACGCCGAGCCACTCTTCCAGCTGGCGGATGCGCCGGCTTAGCGCCGACTGCGTGATATGCCGTTCATCCGCCGCGCGGGTGAAGCTGTAGCAACGTGAGACACTGAGAAAATCTTCAAACCATTTCAGTTCCATAGCAAACGCCTCTGTCTGGACGAAAAGGAAGGTGTGTTCAGCTGATCGGACAATCAGCACGCAAGAAACGCGCCACAGTGTTATACCCGTCATACTTCAGGCAGCAGATGCGTTGGCTGCGCCCGCCTGCTGCCTGAATTATTTAGGGTATAAATGGCCCTGAAATCGCTGTTTTTCGTCTTGCAGACTGCGATAATGCGCACCAGATCAGATTATTCGCGCGCTAAGCGCACAATATGCACTGTCGCAGTGCATAACAGGCCAGTCAGCTGGCAGGGGAAAGCAGCATGGAATACGAATTTTTGCGTGACGTCACCGGCGTGGTGAAGGTGCGTATGTCGATGGATCACGAAGCCGTCGGCCACTGGTTCAATGAAGAGGTGAAAGAGAACCTGGCGCTGCTGGATGAAGTGGAAGCGGCTGCGCAGGCGCTGAAGGGCAGTGAACGTCAGTGGCAGCGGGTCGGACACGAATATACGCTGTGGATGGATGATGAAGAGATCATTATCCGCGCCAATCAGCTCAGCTTTGATGACGACGGGCTGGAAGAGGGGATGAGCTACTACGACGAAGAGAGTCTGTCATTCTGCGGCGTGGAAGATTTCTTTGCGGTGGTGAAGGCGTATCGGTTGTTTTTGCAGGGGAAGTAAAGTCAGCCGACAGTGCCTTACATTGCTGACGGGCAGAAACGAGAAAAGCCACCCTGAGAGGTGGCTTTTCCGGTACTAACTCGTACGCACGGGTCCGAAGAAATCCGTGCCTTGATGAGCCGACTATACCAGGGGGATGATGGCACCGTCAATCTTACCTCGTGTTCATGTCCAGGGAGGACATCATGCTGCTGAAAGATTTTATCTCGGCTCAACGGCTGCAGATTTACACGGACGTCCTCAAACTGAAACCTGGTGAGGAACTCGGCGGATATAACTGGAATAAGACGCTTTCTGGTGCGATGCAGCCGCTGATGCACTGTCTTGAGGTTACGCTGCGAAACGCCTTCGACTACCATATCCGCAACAACCCGCCGCCAGGTGCGAATGCGCTCTGGCGTACTGATGCCAACTGGATTTTTGATCTGCCACGTTATATGGGTGACAAGGCCTGGATCAGGCAGGGGAAACGCTACCGCGTGGATGGCCGGGGGAATATTCAGTATCGCAATGGTGCCCCGCTCTATGACAGAACGGCCTAGAGTGCATTCGTAAGGTGTCAAAACGTATCCGCGACACGGGTAAAGAGCTGACAGCGGAGCGATTGATCTCCGGGCTGGATTTTGGCTTCTGGACCAATTTTCTGACAAAAGAGTACGAGGAACCCCGCAACAATTCGTTGCTCTGGCCTCATCTCACATCAGTATTGTTTCCAGGTGCATCGACAGGGACTCGTCGTCATGTGATTGAGAAGAAATTTAACCGTATCAGAGAACTGCGTAACCGCTTATCTCATCATGAGGCTATCTGGAAATTTCAGGAACAAGATGCGTCAGGCAGACCTGACTATCGCCGACCCGTTTACGGACTGAATGCTTCATTGCATCTGCTCCGGCGTGCCTGGAATGACATCCTGGACGCTTTATTCTGGCTGAGTCCCGAGCGCCATTCTGCTTTTCTGGCTGAAGGTCACCACGCTCGTTTTGAAGTCCTGGCGACGCATGATGGCCTGTACTGTTTTACCGGGCGCAACCAGCTGAGCCATCAGTTAAATCTCGACCAGAGTGGCAAACTGCGCGAATTATTATCAGCACTACGGCAACATAAAATCGTTAAGCTGACGGAACAAAACCACATTCTGGCGATTATCGGCGCGGATTTTATTCGCTGGAAGTTTCTCCCCCGCAGCACGGGGGAGTATGTGCATCGGTCACAGCGATGCACCACCACATATCACCAGCTCCTGGCCGGTAATTGCGCCGGCCAGCGGTGACAGCAGATAATTCACCAGTTCCGCCACTTCCTGTGGCTGAATAAAGCGGCCAATCGGCGGCAGCTTCGGTGGTGAACTCTCCCGTCCTGGCTGTTTCAGCATCGGCGTTTCCGTCGCGCCAGGGGCAACAATATTGACGGTTATCCCTTTGGTTGCCAGTTCCGCGGCCCAGCTGCGCACCATGCCTCTCATCGCCGATTTGGTGGCGACATACTGGCTGCGTCCCGCCGCGCCGGTTGAGGTGCGGCTGCCGATCAGCACAATGCGTCCGCCCGCTGGCAGGCGTGGGGCAAAGTGATTTGCCAGCACTTCCGACACGCGGATATGCAACTGCCACAGCTGTTCACTGATGGCCTCATCCAGTTCACCCAGCGGCGCTGCTTTCATCATCCCCGCGGCATGGATCACCGCATCCACGGCAGGCAGATCGGACAATGCCTGCTTTAATGCGGCGGTATCAAACAAGTCGACAGACAGTGAACGAAACGCCGGATTGTCGCGTGTTACCACGCTGCGGCTCAGGCCGGTAACCGCCCAGCCTTCCTGCAACAGTTTCTCCGTGATAGCCGCGCCAATGCCGGAACTGGCGCCAGTGACCAGCGCATGTCGTGTCATGCCTGTCCCTCCGTTTCCAGCATCGCCAGCGGGATTTTAAATACCGCTTTGCGCACTGCCGCCGGTTCGCCCACTGCACACAACGCCTGGTGCGCTTCACCCGGATAAAAGGTGACAAAATCCCCGGCGCGCAGATGCACGGCCTGCGTCAGCTGCGGCTGTTCGACGATAAACAGATCCGGTTTCCGCTCTTCAGCAGCCTGACCGCGCGCGTCCTGGCAGGAGAAGTGAATAATCTCTTCCCCGGACAACACCACCTGAATATCGAGATACTGACGGTGATATTCCGTGTGACGCGTCTCACGTGCAGCGGTGTGCGCCGGACCAATATGGCAGAACCAGCCTGCGCCTTCCGGCTGAATTTTCCCATCATCATGCGCCTGCAGCGCCGCCAGACTGAATTCTGGGCGTGACAGCAGTGAGAACAGTACCGGCGGCAACGTCGCCAGTTTTAGCGCCGATAAATGACCTGTGATCATAGTGACCTCCTGTAGCGGCTGCCCGCAGAGCAGGCAACCGTGATGAGCTTATTTCAGCAGCCACGCTTCGCTGACGCGCACATATTTAATCGCCTGACGGAAATAGGTATAGGCAATATGCAGTTCGCCATCTGCGCCTTCTTTCACTGACGGGTAGGAGAACTCGCGGTTCAGCTTCTGCTGGGAGTTGTTCGTCATGCAGTAGCCGTCGCCTTCGTCCAGATTGCGCTGATACGGCCAGCTTTTGCCGCCATCGGTGGAGATTGCCAGCGTCATCGGTGCACGCGGTGCGCCCCAGAAAGCGGTACGACCGGTCTGCACCTGCGGTTCAACGGCTACCGCGACATCATCCTCATCATCTTCAATTTCGTCATACAGTGAGGTGCGGCGCTCGGTGGCACCCGCTGCGCTCATCTTGTTAAACACCAATGCCAGATGACCGTTTTTCAGGGTGGTGACCTGAATCGATGAGTTGTTGTTCGGCAGTTCGGTTGGCTGCGGAGCCGACCAGCTGTTGCCGCCATCGGTAGAACGGCTCTGGTAAATCGCATCCGCCCAGCGACTGCGGTACAGCGCCAGCAGACTGCCGTCCTGCAGCAGGGTGATATTCATATGCACGCAGCCGGTGCTGTCCGGCACCGCGACATCACGCCAGCTCTTGCCCTTGTCGCTGGAGATTTTCACCGCGCTGTCATCGTTATTCCCCACCCATTTTTCACCAGGCTGGGTGCGGCAGTAGAACACCGGCAGCAGCCAGTCGCCGTTGTTCAGTACCACCACCGGCTGGCGAATAAAGGTGCCGGGTTGATCGAGCAGGGTGTTTATCGGCCCCCAGCTGCGACCAAGATCGCTGGACTGGCGATAGCGCACAATCGCGGTGTCCTGGTTACCGGATTTCTGCGCGGTATACAGCAGCCACAGCACATTATCCGGGTCGAGGAACAGTACCGGGTTCTGTTCAGAACGGGTTGGATCGTCCGACAGTTTTTCCGCTTCTGACCAGCGGTTACTGCCTTTATCCAGTCGCGAGCAGTAAATCGAGATATCGGCAATCCCTTCCTGCGTCCCGGCAAACCACACGCACAACAGGTCGCCATTCGGCAGTGGCAGCAGGTTTGCTGCGTGGTTTTGCGGACACGCTGAAGGCAGCATGGCGGTCAGTTGCTGAGCGTCCTGTTCGGCCTGGCCGAGTACGCCAGTGCGTTCGACGGTGACGGTTTCCTGAGTCATATTAGGCTCCACTTTTTTGCACATGATGTTTGGTTTTCTTGCTGTCGGCGCGTGACGGGATCAGGCGGTCAATCAGCATAATCACCGCTGGGGTAATCAGCGCGATATACATATTGTTGATGCCGAACGGGTCGCCCATCAGATACCAGACCGAGGTCACTACGCAGGCACCAATCAGGCCAGCATTGGCACCGCGTGCGCTCTTAAAGAACGGCAGATAGAAGGCGATCACCGCCACTACGGAGATGGACAGGCGGATAGCACGGGTGAAGAACGACAGTTTCAGCACTTCCGGCACGAACAGGACAAAGATCAGTGGCGCGAAACCGATCGCCAGCGACAGCCAGCGCGTCATTTTAAATTCGCGCTCCGGCGTTGGGTTGCGGTACGGCACATAGAAATCTTTGACGATCAGTGAGGCAATCGCCAGCGCGACGGTACTGACGCTGACAAAGAACGATGCCACCAGTGAGGTGGTGACAATGCCCGCCAGCCATGGGTTCATATCCTGCAGGAACACCGGCAGGGCATACAGGCTGTTGATCTCGGGATGCAGATATTTCGCGGCGACGCCGATCACCGCAATCGCCAGCGCAATGGGCAGACAGAACAGGAAGGCAATCCAGGTCGCGCGTTTCGCGGAAGCGGCGTCTTTCGTGGAAGAGATCGCCTGAATCACAAACTGGGTACAGAAGATGGAACCAATGGTGCCGATCAGCCAGGTAAAGATGGTGCTGGCACCGATGTTGCCGTCCCAGGTCCAGTAGAAGTCCGGCATCTCCTGAATCATCGGGCTGATGCCGCCAGTCATATGCAGCGCCACGCCGAGGATCACCAGAATACCGAAGTATTTAATCGCACTGTGCAGCAGCGTTACCCACGCCATGCCTTTCATACCGCCAAAGGCGAAATAGAAAGTACTGACAATCGCGGTGATAAAGGCGGCGACAGGCAGATTCACTTTTAACACGGTAGAGATGGCTGCCGCGCCGCTGACGTAGTTACCCACGTTCACCAGCAGCAGGGCGTAGATCATGATCAGCGAGATAATGTTTTTGGTGGAGGTGCCGTACTTCTCGGCTATCGCACCGGAGATGGTAATTTTGCCGGTGTTATAGATGCGTTTTACCAGCAACAGACCAAAGGAAGGTGCGATTTAATCGTCAATTATGAGAACATAACCCTTTCTTTGACATAGACTTTTCACGATGCCCGCTCT
>NZ_CBFFRK010000062.1:0-25973 GCF_965644245.1 Erwinia sp. V71 | reverse complement strand
AAACGGGTTCTTATGCCTTAGTTGTAAGTGTCTACCATGTCCCCGAACAAGTGTTCACTGTGTCCCCGGACCGTACATACATGGGGGAGGGGATCAGAACGTTGCCAGCAGAGATAACTTTTTACATACCAAAAAAGAACCGCAATCCCATATACGCCACCATCCCCGCCAGTACCGTGGCAAACAGCCCGCGAGTTATCGCCCCAACAATCGCGGCAATCAGTGCCGCCAGCAGCGACACGCTGATACCGGAACTGGTCAGTGCCGGTTTCGCCACCAGCTCTGCAGTAATAATCGCCGCCATAATCGCGCAGGGAATAAAGCTTAGCCACTGCTGAACCACCGGCGCGAGACGAAAGCGCGACAGCAGGACAATCGGCACCACGCGCATCAATGCAGTGACAAAAGCAGAAGCGAGAATCGCCAGAATGATATTGCGTTCCATGGTTAGTCCCTGCCCTTTTTCATTACACGCAACAGTATTGTTGCCAGCGTCGCAGAAGCGGATGCGGCGATAATCACCACCACGCTAAGATCGAGATGGCTGGAGGAGAGCAGCGTTACCAGCACGGCCACCACCATCGCCAGCGTCTCCAGCGCTTTGCGGCGGCTGGCGAACCAGGTCATCAACACCAGACCAATAAACATCGACACCAGGCTGAAACTCAGGCCTTCCATCAGTGACGCTGGCAGTGCAGCGGCCAGCCATGCGCCCAGCACACAGGCCAGAATCCAGTTCAGCCACGCAGAGACATTCAGCCCCAGCATCCAGGCAAAAGGTACTTTTTGATGCTGGCTGGCGTACTGTACCGCCACGCCAAAGGTTTCGTCAGTGAGTAGCAGGCCGCTGACCACCTTCTGCCACGTGGTGCAGTCGCGGAAGAACACGCTCATCGAAGAGCTCATCAGCAGATAGCGCAGATTCACCAGAAACACGCTCAGCACCACCGACGCCATTTCCGCGCCTGCGGCCCAGAGCGAATAAAACAGAAACTGTGCAGAACCGGCATACAGTGCCGCCGCCAGCAAGGCGGTCTGCATGACACTGAAACCGGATAAGGTTCCGATAGCGCCCGCAGCAAAACCAATGCTCCAGTAGCCGGGGATAGTAGGGATACAGGCTGAAACGCCAGCGCGGAACAAGGCGACGGCCTCTCCCCCCTGCGCGATATTGATATTCGTCGACATCTTATTTTCCATAAACTCCACATCTGAAGAGACCATTTTAAGTCACCCGGCAGGTTGCTATAGTAAAATCCTGCTTATTAGCGAAAAAATGCGAGGGAGAGCGCATACCGGGCGCATCAGTGATGAAAGAGAAACGGGACGATATCCGCTTATGGCGCGACAATAGCTTGCATGGCGGCATGGAAATTCTGCGCGCCTCCTGCTACGAACACAGCTATCCACCTCATTTTCATAACGAATTCGTCATCGCCGCCTTCGCCCGTGGCGCTCAGCGTACCCGTGTCTGTCGCCAGAAAGGCATTGCTGCGCCAGGCACCGTGATGATCATTATGCCGGGCGAAGTGCATACCGGTGAAGCGGTACAGCGTGACGAAGGCTGGGATTACTGTGCTTTCTATCCGTCGCAGACGCTGATCAATGAGGTTGCAGAAGCCCTGCTGCACGGCAAAGGCGACGTCAATTTTGGCAAGGAAGGGATGCGCCACGATCCGTTACTGGCGCGACGACTGCTGCAAGCTTCTGCGGTGATTAACCAGAGCCAGGACCCGCTGGAAAAAGAGTGTGTGATGTATCAGGCGCTCAGCTCGCTGATTGGTCGTTACGGCGAACGCACGGTAACAGGTTCAATGCATGCGCTGCTGCGTGCCGATATCCGTAAGGCTATCGATTATCTCCAGTGTGCTTATCACCAGCCCGTCACCGTCAAAGAGATCGCCGCCGTTGCCGGGCTGAGCGAGTTCTATTTTATGCGTACCTTTCAGAGCATGACGGGTCTTTCCGTGCATCAGTATCTGACGCAAATCCGTCTGGTCAGAGCAAAAGGGTTATTAGCGCAAGGTATCAGTGCCGCTCAGGTCGCCAGCGAGGTAGGTTTCTTCGATCAGAGCCATTTTACCAAATATTTCCGCACCCACTTTGGCATCACACCGGGCGCGTTTGCGGCGGCATCGGCATAACCTTCCCGGGATAAAAGACGGGGCCAGATAATGGCCCCGGGTGATTAACGGAACTTCTTATGTCCGGCGTCACGCGTCGCGGCAAATTTTTTCGCTTCAGTCTGCGCCCCGGCGAGATCACCGGCATCAGCCAGTTTCTTACTGGTATCAATCTGCGCGATCAGCGTATCCATTTCCGCACGGTAATCCTTCATTTCCGGGCTGTCCGGCGCTTTGCCTTTTAGCGAATCCGGCGTACGGGTTTTTGCATCTTCCGCAGCAGCGCGCATATCGCCCAGCGCCTTTTTAAACTCCGTCAGATCATCGGTTTTTTGCACCACACGATAAGTGTCTTTCAGGATATCCATATCCTGTTCCAGTCCCTCTTTCGCCAGCACCGACGCGCTGGAGCACAACAACGACACAGTCAACATTGCAATAAAAGGCTTTCGCATCACGACATTCCTTTTTTCCCCGTTATATTTCGAACGCCAGCGGCGTTGGCTGCCGCCCGAATGATTTAGGGGAATGTTATTTGTGAATGTAAAAAAGGCGGCCTCTTCAGGACCGCCGTTTAATCATATGCGAAAAAAATGAAGATGTTATTTACTGACCCGCAATTTTCATTTCTGGTAACAAAACGGAGCCGCACTGAATGTTGCTGCGCGTTTCGATATCGCTGCCGACTGTGACCATATTGCGCCACATATCTTTCAGATTGCCAGCGATGGTGATTTCACTCACCGGATACTGGATTTCGCCATTCTCCACCCAGTAACCCGCCGCACCACGGGAGTAATTACCGGTAATGCCGCTGACGCCCTGCCCCATCAGCTCAGTGACCACCAGACCGGTGCCCATCTGCTTCAGCAGGTCGTTAAAGCTGGCGCCCTGCCCGGCAATACGCCAGTTGTGGATACCACCAGCATGGCCAGTGCTCTGCAGGCCAAGTTTACGCGCTGCATAGCTGGTCAGCAGCCAGGTCTGCAGCACGCCATCTTTGATGATATCGCGCTGTTGGGTGCGTACACCTTCGCTGTCGAATAGTGTCGACGCCAGACCTTTCAGCAGATGCGGTTGTTCCTGAATCGTCAGCCACTCTGGCAGAATTTGTTTGCCCAGCGAGTCGAGCAGGAAGGTGGATTTGCGATACACACTGCTGCCGCTGATCGCGCCGACCAGATGACCAAACAGCCCGGTCGCCACTTCAGCGGCAAAAATCACCGGTGCCTGCATGGTCGCCAGCTTACGTGGAGCAAGGCGTGACACAACGCGACGTGCACACTCTTCACCCACCCACTCCGGTGACTGCAGGTCGCCAATCGCGCGGCCAATGGTGTAGGCGTAATCGCGTTCCATATCGCCATCCTGCTCCGCAATCACGCAGCTGGAGAGCGAGTGGCGGCTGGAGCAGTAGCTCTGCAGCATGCCGTGGCTGTTACCAAACACTTTGATACCGACATGGCTGTTAAAGCTGCCGCCTTCGGTATTGGTGATACGTTTATCCGCTTTCAGGGATGCCTGCTCGGCACGCGCCGCCAGTTCGATCGCCTGATCAGCATCCAGATCAGACGGGTGGAACAGATCGAGATCCGGCGCTTCAAACGCCAGCAGATCGCGATCCGCCATACCCGCGAACGGATCAGGCGAGGTATAACGGGCAATATCCACCGCCGCCTGCACCGTGCGTTTAATCGCATCCGGGCTCAGGTCGGTCGACGAAGCGCTGCCTTTACGATTCTGGTGATAAACGGTGATACCCAGCGCGCCATCACTGTTGAATTCGACATTTTCCACTTCACCGTAACGGGTACTGACGCTGATGCCGGTGGTCTTGCTGACGGCGACTTCTGCCCCGTCAGTGCTGGCTTTTGCCAGTTCAAGCGCCTGTGCGACCGCCTGTTCCAGCACTTTACGTTGTTCTGCAACCTGGGAGATTACTTTCATCGGCCTGCCATATAATTAATGAATGGGAATAGTTTGAGTCTAACAGACTCAGAGAACAATTTCGCAGTAGCCACGTAACCTGATAGCATTAGCTTCTTTTTTAGGAGCCTACCCATGACCAAGCAGCCCGAAGACTGGCTCGATGATGTACCCGATAATCAGGACGAAGAAGACGAAGAGATTATCTGGGTCAGTAAAAGTGAAATTAAGCGCGATGCCGAAGAGTTAAAACGCCTCGGCGCGGAGATTATCGATCTCGGCAAAAACTCGCTGGATAAGATCCCGCTGGATGAAGAACTGCGCGACGCGGTTGAACTGGCGCAGAAGATCAAGAAAGAAGCTCGCCGCCGTCAGCTGCAGCTGATTGGTAAAATGCTGCGCGCGCGTGACGTTGAACCGATCCGCCAGGCGCTGGATAAGCTGAAAAACCGTCACAACCAGCAGGTGTCGCTGTTCCATAAACTGGAAGCGCTGCGCGACCGTCTGGTGGAAAAAGGCGATGATGCGGTGCCGGAAGTGCTGAATCTCTATCCTGACGCTGACCGTCAGCAACTGCGCACAATGATCCGTAATGCGCAGAAAGAGAAAGCGGCTAACAAACCACCGAAAGCCTATCGTCAGATTTTCCAGTATCTGCGCGAACTGGCGGAAGGGTGAATCCCGTCGCGCGGGCGACCTTAGTGTCGCCCCTGCAACGCCGCACCGCACGGCACACCGCTGTGAAAACGTAATTCTTCATCCGGCTGTAAAATCAGCTGCGCTTCGGTTTCACCGATTTTTCTGACGCGCTCGCTGATATCTTTTGCCGCGATTTGTGCCGCTAATTCCAGATAATCCTGGTAGTGGCGCGCCTCTGAGCGCAGCAGCGACAGATAGAAGCGTTCCAGCTCCTCATCAAGATACGGCGCCAGACTGGCAAAACGTTCGCAGGAGCGCGCTTCGATATACGCGCCGCAAATCAGCTTATCCACCAGCGTTTCCGGCTCGTGAGTGATCACTTCGCGCATCAGCCCTTTGGCATAGCGGCTGGCGGTGATTTTGCGATAGGGAATGTTGCGCGCCTGCATAATTTCCAGCACCTGATAGAAATGGTGCAGCTCTTCCTTAATCAGCAGCACCATTTTTTCCACCAGATCATCGGCATACGGCAGGTCACCGCGCGTAATCACGCTTTTCGACAAACTCTTGTGGTCAGCCAGAAACTGCAGATCGTAGTTTTCGCTGTGAACAAAGTTTTCATACGGTTTCAGCCATGCCAGCAACGCATCGCCACTCTCTTTATCGGCCACATACTTGCGGATCAGCCAGATGGCGGTTTGCGCGGCTTTCAGTTCGCAGACCAGGTGGTCAGTCAGCAACAGGGCGAGATTTTCCGCTTTGCGCGCCTCATCAATCCACGCTTGTGGGGTACGGCACTGGAGAAAGCCGTGGATCGGGGCAAGAAGTTCGTCGTAATTCATTTTTATCAGTGTGTCAGAGAAAGTATTTAAGTTCGGTCGCTAACCAATTTAACGCAGGATTGCCGATGGCACGTTTGCAGCAACTCACAGGTTTAAAACGCCGGGAACACGGTCAGCGGAGGAAAGCGTCCCGCGCCATGGACGGCGCGGGCCGAGCGGTCAGGGACGACGAAAAGCGACTTTCCGGAGCTGACCGTGTTCCCGGCGCAATCACAGGACCAGAAACGAGGCCCAGGCACAGAACGTAAAGTGATGCTCAGGCGTCGAACTTACAGCGTGCAGCCAGCATCAATCAGTGACGCACACCAGTGTCGTCTTCATCAACATCACCATCCTCGTCTTCATCCTGCGCATCAGGATCTTCAAAGTAGGTGCCCCAGCCGTCATAGTCGACGTTGAATTTACCCGCCAGTACCACCAGCTGCTCAACCTGGGCATCAATCAGTTCGGCATTCAGCGCGCCTTCACTAATAATATCGCAGCACATCACGGTAGTGCCGTCTTCCAGTTCCAGCTCTTCCGGCTCGCTGACTTCATAGCCGAGTTTAAAGGCTTCCACCGCCACTTTCTCCAGCGAATCGAAATTGTTGCAGGAGAGGTGGTGCTCTATGGCATACAGCGCATCGGGATCACTGCCATCCTCCAGCAGTTCTTCGATGATCAGACGCGTTTCTTCGCGCTGCTCTTCCAGCAATTGTTCGTAAGCCATGGTTCTGCTCCTCAGGGTCGTCGGCTATTAATTTGATTATTTTCCCACAGCGCCGTTCGCGCCACTACACAAAACACAAAGTTTCTTTTCTCCGGGGTTGAAAATGCATATTCATTCGATTAGATTGAATTTTAATTCATTCAAAGCGAGACACGGAGTGCTGTATGAGTCAGTTCCATCAACGTCATTTCCTCAGGCTGCTTGATTTTACTCCGGCAGAGATTAACGCTCTGCTGGCGCTGGCCGCCTCACTAAAAACCGCGAAAAAAAACGGTGAAGAAGTTCAGCATCTGACAGGCAAAAATATTGCGCTCATCTTCGAAAAAGACTCGACCCGCACCCGATGCTCTTTCGAAGTTGCCGCATTCGATCAGGGCGCGAACGTCACTTATCTTGGTCCAAGCGGCAGCCAGATCGGCCATAAAGAGTCGATTAAAGATACAGCGCGCGTGCTGGGCCGCATGTATCACGGTATTCAGTATCGCGGTCACGGCCAGGAAATCGTCGAAACGCTGGCACAGTATGCGGGCGTACCGGTGTGGAACGGCCTGACCAATGAATTCCACCCGACGCAGCTGCTGGCAGATCTGCTGACCATGCAGGAGCACCTGCCAGAGAAATCGCTGAAAGAGATGACGCTGGTGTATGCCGGTGATGCGCGTAACAACATGGGTAATACCATGCTGGAAGCGGCCGCGCTGGTGGGGCTGGATCTGCGCCTGGTCGCGCCAAAAAGCTGCTGGCCGGAAGAGGCGCTGGTCGAACAGTGTCGTCAGGCAGCAGAAAAAACCGGTGGCAAAATCACCCTCACTGAAGATATCGCAGAAGGCGTCAAAGGCGCAGACTTTATCTACACCGATGTATGGGTCTCGATGGGCGAGCCAAAGGAAGTATGGCAGGAGCGTATCGCGTTGCTGCGTAAATACCAGGTGAACAGCGCGATGCTGCAGCTGACCGGCAATCCGCAGGTGAAATTCCTGCACTGCCTGCCTGCGTTCCATGACGATCAGACCACGCTGGGTCAGCAAATGGCGCAACAGTACGATCTGAAAGGCGGTATGGAAGTGACGGATGAAGTGTTTGAATCCGCGCACAGCGTGGTGTTTGATCAGGCAGAAAACCGTCTGCACACCATCAAGGCAGTGATGGTCGCCACGCTGGCGAAACCGCTCTAAGAACGTTGCACCGTCTCCCCTAAATCATTCGGGCTGCGGCAAGGCGGCAAGTCTGCGAATCCCCGGGCGCACAGATAACGATGCGACCGGGGTGAGTGAGCGCAGCGGCAGTGCGAAGCATGACGGGGAAATCGTTTGCGGCAACAGCCTGATTGAGTATAATGCCCGACAATTTGCCGGGAGGAAGTATGCCACTGAGCACCGTAAACATCATTGCTCAACCACGTCTGCACGCAGGCGGGGCACCCGTTTCCTCCCGTTGCCTAACCGATCTGAAAAAAAGCCCCTCATTGCAGGGGCTTTTTTTTGTCCGTCATCCGGCACGTCCTGAGGAGAGTGGAACATGGCCAATCCGCTGTATCACAAGCATATCATTTCAATAAACGACTTAAGCCGTGAAGAGCTGGAGCTGGTGCTGCAAACTGCCGCCAGCCTGAAAGCCAACCCGCAGCCGGAGTTACTGAAGCACAAGGTAATCGCCAGCTGCTTCTTTGAGGCGTCGACCCGTACCCGCCTGTCGTTTGAAACGGCAATGCACCGTCTGGGCGCGTCGGTGGTGGGCTTTGCCGATGGCAGCAACACCTCGCTGGGCAAAAAAGGCGAAACCCTCGCCGATACCATTTCAGTGATTGGCACCTACGTTGACGCCATTGTCATGCGCCATCCGCAGGAAGGCGCAGCGCGACTGGCGACCGAATTCTCCGGCGGAGTGCCGGTACTGAACGCTGGTGACGGCGCGAACCAGCACCCAACCCAGACACTGCTCGATCTGTTTACCATTCAGGAAACCCAGAGCCGCCTGAGCAAACTGAATGTGGCGATGGTCGGTGACCTGAAATATGGCCGTACTGTGCACTCACTGGCGCAGGCACTGGCGAAGTTCGACGGCAACCGCTTCTTCTTTATCGCCCCTGATGCGCTGGCCATGCCGTCCTACATCACCGATATGCTGGACGAACAGGGCATTGTCTGGAGCCGCCATGACAGCATCGAGGAAGTGATCCCGCAGGTGGACATCCTGTACATGACACGCGTGCAGAAAGAGCGTCTCGATCCGTCCGAATACGCCAATGTGAAGGCGCAATTTGTCCTGCGCGCCAGCGACCTGGAAGGTGCACGCGACAACATGAAAGTCCTTCATCCGCTGCCACGCATCGATGAGATCACCACCGATGTCGACAGCACGCCGCACGCCTGGTACTTCCAGCAGGCAGGCAACGGCATCTACGCCCGTCAGGCGCTGCTGGCGCTGGTACTGAATCGCGAACTGGCTCTGTAAGGGGGATAATAGTATGACGCACGATAACAAACTGCAGGTTGAAGCGATTAAACGCGGCACGGTGATCGACCATATCCCGGCACAGGTTGGCTTTAAATTACTGACCCTGTTTCGCCTGACGGAGACCGATCAGCGCATCACCATTGGCCTGAACCTGCCCTCTGGTGAACTGGGCCGCAAAGATCTGATCAAGATTGAAAACACCTTTCTGACCGACGATCAGATCAACCAGCTGGCGGTCTATGCCCCTCACGCCACGGTGAACCGCATCGACGAATATGAAGTGGTCGGTAAGATCTCGCCGACGCTGCCGGATCGTATTGAGCGCGTGCTGACCTGCCCGAACGGCAACTGCATCAGCCGCAGCGAGCCGGTTTACTCCAGCTTCGCGGTCAAAGAGCGCCAGGGCGATGTGCAGCTGAAATGCAAATATTGCGAGAAAGAGTTTGCCCATCAGGTGGTCCTGGCAAACTGGTAATCGCCATCGTCCTCCCTATAATGGAGGACGTTGTTAGCCCCCTGCTCACACGCATGAGCGATGACGCAGGCTGGTGCTTAACTGAGATATTTAGCATGGGCGGCGCTGCCCGCCCCTACCATCAGGAGAAGTTATGTCGCGCGAAATCAGTACGGAAAAAGCCCCCGCCGCTATCGGACCTTATGTTCAGGGTGTGGATCTCGGCAGTATGATCATGACTTCAGGCCAGATTCCGGTCGATCCAAAAACCGGCGCGATCGCTGACGATGTTTCCGCGCAAGCGCGTCAGTCACTGGAAAACGTGAAAGCTATCGTCGAAGCGGCTGGTCTGAAAGTGGGCGACATCGTGAAAACGACGGTGTTTGTGAAAGATCTCAATGATTTCGCCACGGTCAATGCGACCTATGAAGCGTTCTTCACCGAGCATAACGCCAGCTTCGCTGCCCGCTCCTGTGTGGAAGTCGCGCGTCTGCCAAAAGACGTGAAGATTGAGATTGAAGCTATCGCGGTTCGCCGTTAAGACCAGAATAACGGGATCGCTGTCGCTTCTGCAGAATTCCGTGTCCCCTCCCCCGCCAGCGGGGGAGGGTGAACAAATGACGCCGGGCCGTCAGTTCCCCCATCCCAGCTTTCCCCCGCTCACGAAGGAAGGCGCGTCTGTCGCCTGCATCAGCGCGAAGGCGCGATTTTAGGGGAAACACCCCGATGGCTCTGGAGCGGCTTGTCCGCGGAAGACCGCGGGGTGGTCGCCCCGGGTATCTCGATCTGCCAGACGATGCCAAAACCCCCCGCTGCAAATTTTTGCAACATCCTTATGCACGGATTTACTTAACTTTTTTCCCCTACCTGAACGCGCTATCCCCTTGTGTCACAGTCACTTCCGCCGTTTCCTCTGCTCCGCACCAGCGATTTTCAGACTGATCCTGCGCGACCACAGTTTCGAACCGCCAGTAACTGTCTAATCTTAAAAGACGCAAATAAAAACGATTAAACCGTCTACACAAATGGGTGGATCTTTTCGCCCTGAAAAGCAGGATTGAGCAATGAATAAAATTCCACCATGGTGGCAGAACGGCGTTATCTACCAAATCTATCCCAAGAGCTTTCAGGATACGACGGGTAGCGGAACAGGCGATCTGGCAGGCGTTATTCAGCGGCTCGATTACCTGAAACTGCTCGGCGTGGATGCCATCTGGCTGACGCCGTTTTATATCTCACCGCAGGTCGATAACGGCTACGATGTCGCGAACTACATCGCCATCGATCCCGCCTACGGCACCATGACCGACTTCGACAATCTGGTCGAACAGGCGCATAAACGCGGCCTGCGTGTGATCCTCGACCAGGTGTTTAACCACTCCTCAACCCAACACCACTGGTTTCACGAAGCGCTGGATCGCGAAAGCCCCTACCGCTCCTACTATATCTGGCGCGATGCTGCTGAAGGCGGTGGCCCGCCCAACAACTGGCGATCCAAATTCGGTGGCCACGCCTGGCGCTGGCACGCGGAAAGTGCTCAGTACTATATGCACCTGTGGGCACCGGAACAGGCGGATCTCAACTGGGAAAACGAGAGCCTGCGTGCTGAGCTGAAGCAGATCGTCAATTTCTGGGCGGATCGCGGTATTGATGGTTTGCGTCTCGACGTGGTGAATCTGGTGTCGAAACACCAGGACTTCCCCGACGATCCCGCAGGCGACGGCCTGCGGTTATATACTGACGGCCCGCGCATTCATGAATATATGCGTGAAATGAGTCGCGATGTGTTCCGGCCGCGTGAACTGATGACGGTGGGAGAGATGTCTTCCGCCACGCTGGAACATTGCCAGCAGTATGGTTCGCTGGAGGGCGACGAGCTGTCGATGGTATTCAGCTTCGATCATGTGGAAGTGGACTTTTTTCAGGGCCAGAAATGGACGCTGACACAGCTGGATCTGGTGGCGCTGAAAGCGATCTTTACCCACTGGCAGCAGGGGATGCACAACCGGGCGTGGAACGCCCTGTTCTGGTGTAACCACGACCAGCCACGCGTGGTCTCACGCTGGGGTGACGAAGGCGAGTACCGCGTCCAGTCGGCAAAACTGCTGGCGATGGCGCTGCACGGTATGCAGGGCACCCCCTACATCTTCCAGGGCGAAGAGCTGGGGATGATCAATCCGCACTTCACCCGCATCATCGATTACCGCGATATCGAAAGTCACAACATGTACGCCGAACTGCGCGCTCAGGGCCGCGACAGCGATAATCTGCTGGAAATCCTCGCCAGCAAATCGCGCGACAACGGCCGCACGCCGATGCAGTGGGACGCCAGCGAAAACGGCGGCTTTACCAGCGGCACACCGTGGATTGGCATCAGCGACAGCGTCGCCACCATCAACGCCGAAGCCGCCATTGCTGATGATGACTCGGTGTTCTACACCTACCAGAAGCTGATCCAGCTGCGCAAAACCCACGCCATCCTCACCTGGGGTGATTATCTCGATCTGCTGCCGGAGCACCCTTATCTGTGGTGCTACCGTCGCCAGTACGAAGGCGAAACGCTGATTGTGGCGGTCAATCTGAGCCGCGACGCCCAGTCGTGGCACCCTGACGTATTTGACGGCGACTGGAACATTTTGCTCAGTAACTATCCGTCCTCACGCCCGGCGCCCGGCGAAATGATGCTGCGACCGTATGAAGCGATCTGGTGGTATCAGAAGCCTGGCGTGTAACCTTCACCGGGCGGAATTATTCCGCCCAAAACCATTCTGAGCAACTTTTCTGCATGCGGTGGAATCTTTGCTCTGCATCAATAAAAGTGCAGTTAATTTCGATCAAAACACCATATATTGGGTTTAGTATGCTACTCCTTATCAATATATAGTTTTCACCTATACCCTAAATAATTCAGGTTGCAGGAAGGCGGCGACGCAGCGAATCCCCGGGAGCTTACACCAGTAAGTGACCAGGGTGAGTGAGGAAAGCCAACGCACCTGCTGCCTGAAGTATGACGGGTACATAAGGAGAGCAGCGGTGGCAACAGTAGTAATCAAACGAGATGGCTGTCAGGTAGCCTTTGATGAACAACGTATCTGCGCGGCGATTTGCGGTGCTGCGCGCGCGGCACAGATTAACGATGATGACTATTGCGCCACCGTTGCGCGTCAGATCAGCCTGCAGATGCAGGGGCGCAGCAAGGTTGATATTCATGAGATCCAGAGTGCAGTAGAAGATCTGCTGATGGCCGGGCGCTATCCGCAGCTGGCGCGCACCTATATTGAATATCGCCATGACCGCGATGTGGCACGTGAACAGCGCGGCAAGCTGAACCAGGCGATCCGTGGCCTGGTCGAGCAGAGCAACCCGGCGCTGCTGAATGAAAACGCCAACAAAGACAGCAAAGTGATCCCGACCCAGCGCGATCTGCTGGCGGGGATCGTGGCGAAACACTACGCCCAGCAGCACCTGCTGCCGCTCGATGTGGTCAGCGCCCATGAACGCGGTGAGATCCACTATCACGATCTCGACTACTCGCCGTTCTTCCCGATGTTTAACTGCATGCTGATCGATCTGAAAGGCATGCTGAATAATGGCTTTAAGATGGGTAATGCCGAGATCGAACCGCCAAAATCGATCTCCACCGCCACCGCCGTTACCGCGCAGATCATCGCTCAGGTCGCCAGCCATATTTATGGCGGCACCACCATTAACCGTATCGATGAAGTTCTGGCGCCGTTTGTTGAAGTCAGCTACGCCAAATATCAGCAGGTGGCGCAGCAGTGGCACATTCCGGACGCCGAAGGTTTTGCCCTCAGCCGCACCGAAAAAGAGTGCTACGACGCGTTCCAGTCGCTGGAATATGAAGTCAACACCCTGCATACCGCCAACGGCCAGACGCCGTTTGTCACCTTTGGTTTCGGCCTTGGCACCAGCTGGTCGGCACGGCTGATCCAGCAGTCGATCCTGCGCAACCGTATTGCCGGACTGGGGAAAAACCATAAAACCGCGGTGTTCCCGAAACTGGTGTTTGCCATCCGTGACGGCATTAACCACCGCCCGGGCGATATGAACTATGACATCAAGCAACTGGCGCTGGAGTGCGCCAGTAAGCGCATGTACCCGGATATCCTTAACTACGACCAGGTGGTGAAAGTCACTGGCTCGTTTAAAACGCCAATGGGTTGCCGCAGCTTCCTCGGCGTATATGAAGAAAATGGCGAGCTGATCCATGATGGCCGTAATAACCTCGGCGTCATCAGCCTGAACCTGCCGCGCATCGCGCTGGAAGCCAAAGGCGATGAAGCACGCTTCTGGTCGCTGCTGGATGAGCGCCTGGTGCTGGCGAAAAAAGCGTTAATGACCCGCATCGCCCGACTGGAAGGGGTGAAAGCCCGCGTCGCGCCAATTCTGTATATGGAAGGTGCCTGCGGCGTGCGCCTGAAAGCCGACGACGATATCGCGGAGATTTTCAAACACGGCCGCGCCTCGATTTCGCTGGGTTATATCGGCATTCATGAAACCATTAACGCCCTGAGCGGCGGCAAAGTGCATGTCTATGACGACCTGGCGCTGCGTGAAAAAGCGGTCGCCATCGTCGCTCGTCTGCGTGCAGCGGTCGAAGAGTGGAAAGAGGAAACCGATTATGGTTTCAGCCTTTACAGTACGCCGAGCGAGAACCTGTGTGACCGCTTCTGCCGGCTCGACGCCGCCCACTTTGGCGTGGTGCCAGGCGTCACCGACAAAGGCTACTACACCAACAGCTTCCACCTTGATGTCGAGAAGAAGGTCAATCCGTACGATAAGATCGACTTCGAAGCCGCTTACCCGCCGCTGGCCAGCGGTGGTTTTATCTGTTACGGCGAATACCCCAATATCCAGCACAACCTGAAAGCGCTGGAAGATGTCTGGGACTATAGCTATCACCGCGTACCTTATTACGGCACCAATACGCCGATCGATGAGTGCTACGACTGTGGTTTTACCGGTGAATTTGACTGCACCAGCAAAGGCTTCACCTGTCCGAAATGTGGCAACCACGATGCCAGCAGGGTATCCGTGACCCGTCGGGTATGCGGCTATCTGGGTAGCCCGGATGCGCGGCCATTTAACGCCGGTAAGCAGGAAGAGGTAAAACGCCGGGTGAAACACCTCTCCACTGGCGCGCTTGATCAGTAACCATGAATGTCCATCAGTATTATCCGGTGGATATTGTTAACGGCCCGGGCACCCGCTGCACGCTGTTTGTCGCCGGCTGTGAGCATCAGTGCCCGGGCTGCTATAACAAAAGTACCTGGCGGGTAAACTCGGGTGTGCCATTCAGCATTGAGATGGAAGAGGCGCTGATTAACGATCTCAATGACACGCGCATTCCACGCCAGGGGCTGTCGTTATCCGGCGGCGATCCGCTGCATCCGGCCAATGTGCCGGATGTGCTGCGCCTGCTGAAACGGGTACGCCGTCAGTGCGCGGGGAAAGATATCTGGCTGTGGACCGGCTACCGACTGGATGAGCTGACCCCGACACAGCAGCAGGTGGTGGATCTGATTAATGTGCTGATTGACGGAAAATTTGTCCAGGCGCTGTATGACCCGATGCTGCTGTGGCGCGGCAGCAGCAATCAGGTGATTCACTATCTGCGTTAACCCCGCTGCAGCGCGGCAGATTCAATGATTTCCAGCTCAGGGCCAGAACGGAAAGCGGCCTCCAGCATGCTCTGCGCCACATCACGCGCCTCCACCGCCCGCCAGTTGCCCGGCAGACGTTTAAACAGCGGCGCAAACCAGGATTCCGCGCCGCGCTGCTCGCGGCGATCTCCCAGTAACAGCGACGGCCGCAATAGCGTCAAATGTGGCCAGTGCTGATGGCGTAATGCGTTTTCCATCTCCCCTTTCACCCGGTTATAGAAAAACGGCGAACGGGCATTGGCGCCGTGTGCACTCACCACCAGCATATGCTGCGCCCCCAGCCGCTGCCCGGCCAGTGCGCTATCCACTACCAGCGTGTAGTCGACATGAATAAACGCCTCTTTACTGCCTGCCTGTTTACGGGTGGTGCCCAGACAGCAGAAAACGATATCGACCGGCGTCTCCAGCGGACGCAGCGCATCGGTTAAATCCTCTTCCACCAGATTGATAACGTTCGCCAGCGGCGGCAACGCGCGACGCGTCGGCGCGATAATGGTGGAAATACGCGTGTCAGCCATCAGCAAACGCAGCAAATGGCCGCCTACCAGTCCTGTTGCCCCGGTCAAAAGTACTGTGCTCATCATGCTCTCCTGTTCCTGCGGTCTGGCGCGGACAGACACGCTTTGTTACTGGCTTCCGCACTGCGCAACTGGCTGTAAAGACGCAAATTAACCGTTTACTGTTTTATCAGACATTGCGTTTTAAGCATACTCAACCAGACTTAATCCGTTATTTAACACAAACCGGAGGAAAAGATGAGCAAGAAGATTGCGGTATTGATTACCGATGAATTTGAAGACTCTGAATTTACCTCTCCTGCCGATGCGTATACCAGAGCAGGTCACGAAGTGGTGACCATCGAAAAGGAAGCCGGGGAAAACCGTGACCGGCAAGCAGGGAAAAGCCACGGTTAAAATTGATAAAGATATCGATCATGTGCATGCGGCAGAGTTTGATGCCCTGCTGCTGCCTGGCGGCCATTCACCTGACAGCCTGCGCGGTGACGACCGCTTTGTCGCCTTCACTAAGGAGTTTGTCGCCAGCGGCAAGCCGGTCTTTGCCATCTGCCACGGACCGCAGCTGCTGATTAGCGCCAACGGCGTGCGTGGCCGCAAGATGACATCAGTGAAAGCGATCGCCATCGATCTGAAAAATGCGGGCGCGGATTTTTATGATAAAGAGGTGGTGGTCGACAATGACAAACTGGTGACCAGCCGCACGCCGGACGATCTGCCGGCGTTTAACCGCGAGTCACTGCGTATTCTGCAACGTTAACCGCCATGGCCGGGTGCGCCCGGCCACTATTCACCGGCCTCGCGCGTCCACAGCAGTTTTTTGCCAAACCCCAGCGCGTTATCCACCATTTTTACTTCATCGAGGCGGATCTCCCACAGCGGAGCCGACACCGTACGCGCCACCGGAAAACGCTGGCAGTAAGTCGCCCGCGCCTGCGCTTCGTCACCGCCTGTTAAGCGGCGGATCTCGCCGCGATACTGCACGCCTTTAATCAGCAGCACCGTTTTGGTCTGCGCGCTGACCGTGCCAGCAACGCGCGGCTGCTGCTGCATCAGTTCACCGTGGCGGGTATTCGCTTCGGTCATTATCCACAGCACCATCTGTTGTGGCGCAAAGACGTAGAAACAGTTGGCACACCACAAATCGTCCGCCGTACCACAGCAGAGCGACAGGACATGCTGCTTTTTCAGATAGCGGCTAATCGCAGCCAGTGACTCGGATGGGGACAAAATAACTCCGTTATATCAGCGGGAAAAGCGTACTCTGGCATATAGCGAGCCGCGATGAATAGACATAGAATGCCACCAGACACTGACAGACTGAGACCCGTTATGAGCGATGACAGCACGCCAGACCGCTGGCGGCTCTATATCTTACGCACCGCCGCCGGGATGTTGTATACCGGGATCACCAATGATGTGGCGCGCCGCCTGCGCCAGCATCAGAACGGCACTGGCGCAAAAGCGCTGCGTGGCAAAGGGCCACTGACACTGATGTTTAGTTGCGAAGCGGGTAATCGTGCCGATGCGTCAAAGCTGGAGTATCAGGTCAAACAGCTGAAGCGACAGGACAAGCTAAGGCTGGTGGCGCACCAGCCCGCTTCGCTGTCTGAATGGCTGGCTAATCGAAACGGTTAAACGGCTCGGCAAACTCAATTTGCCCGGCAACACCGTCAAACGCGTTATCCGCCAGTTTATACAACTGGAACGCCGCCTCACTGTCTGGCCATTTACAGTGCAACTGGTGGCGCACAGCAGGCTCAAAACCGAAACGGCTGTAGAATGCGGGCTCACCCAGCACCACTACCGCGGCGTAGCCAAATTCGTTCAGGGTATCCAGACCTTCATAGATCAGCTGCTGGGCAATCCCCTGGCGACGTACACTCTCGTCCACTGCCAGCGGCGCCAGTGCCACCCACTGTTTGTCCTCACCCTGCAACGTCACCGGGCTGAATGCCGCATAGCCCAGCACCTGACCTTCATCATCCGTCGCCACGACGCCCAGCGTCAGTAAGCCATCTTCACGCAGCTGATGAACCAGTTCCGCCTCGGCTTCAGTGGCAAAGCTGCGGCGCAGCAGGCTGTCGATACCTGCGGCATCAACGCCGATTTCTGTGCGAATTAACATGATGCACCCGCGCGATTCACGGTGGAATTCGCGTCCTTAGTCAGTCCGGTCTCAACAAATTGGGCCAGTTGCGTCAGTCCCAGACGCAGTGGCGTCGGCATCATTTCCAGCTCAATGGCATCCATTAAATTTTTTACCTCAAGTCCCAGTTCGGTATCGCCTTCAATCACCAGCCGGCGCTGGAAAAAGAGCGTGTCAGGATCACGTTTGCGCGCCGCCACCAGCAACAGATCGTTGGCATCACCACGGAACCAGACGTCAACCTGCTGGCAGTCGCCAATCTCCAGCTGACCGTCGACCACGCTGACAGACCAGCGCAGATCCAGGTCGCGGATTTCCACGCCTAACCAGCGCCCCTCAAGAAAGTTTAACTCACCTTCCGCCAGAGCATGATGAAATTGCCAGTTTAGCAGCTGCCGCAACAAACGCTGTTTAATCGCAAAAGGGGTGAATTGTAGCGGGAAACGCAAAAGCTGCGGGCCTTTGACGACGCATTGTGCGTGAAGCTGATTCAACACTCTTAACACTCCTTATGAAAATGTCGGCTATTTTGCCCTGGCCTGGCCGGCTGTGCATGGCGCATCCGGTTAACTGCGCCAACTCTACTGTTTTTCACTCTGTGTTGCACAATGATTACGCCATTCGCTGCCTTAAATCAAAATTTGTCGCATCCCGGGCGTCTACACTCGTCGGTTGTTATTGTTATTCCAGAGATCACGTATGGAACTTCTTTGCCCGGCGGGAAACCTGCCCGCGCTGAAAGCGGCCATCGAAAATGGTGCCGATGCGGTCTATATCGGCCTGAAGGATGATACCAACGCCCGCCATTTCGCCGGTCTGAACTTTACCGAAAAACGCCTGCAGGAAGCGGCAAACTTTGTGCATCAACGGCGGCGCAAGCTGCATGTCGCGATCAATACCTTTGCCCATCCCGACGCTTATCAGCGCTGGCAGCGGGCGGTGGATATGGCGGCAGACCTCGGCGCTGACGCGCTGATCCTTGCCGATCTGGCGATGCTGGAGTATGCCACTGAACGCTATCCGCATATTGAGCGCCATGTCTCGGTGCAGGCATCTGCCACCAATATCGAAGCGATAAAGTTTTATCACCGCCAGTTTGCCGCTGCGCGCATTGTGCTGCCACGCGTGCTGTCGATGCACCAGGTGCGCCAGCTGGCACGCGCCACGCCAGTGCCGCTGGAGGTGTTCGCCTTTGGCAGCCTGTGCATTATGGCGGAAGGCCGCTGTTACCTCTCCTCATGGCTGACCGGTGAATCGCCAAATACCGTCGGTGCCTGCTCTCCGGCGCGCTTTGTACGCTGGCAGCAAACGGCTGCCGGTCTGGAGTCGCGCCTGAATGACGTGCTGATTGACCGCTATGCGCCTGAAGAAAACGCCGGTTATCCGACGCTGTGCAAAGGCCGCTACGAGGTGGATGGCGTGCGCTATCACCCGCTGGAAGAGCCGACCAGCCTGAATACCCTCGAACTGCTGCCGGAATTGCTGCAGGCCAGGATCGCCTCAGTGAAGATTGAAGGACGTCAGCGCAGCCCGGCGTATGTCGCCGAAGTGACGCGCATCTGGCGTCAGGCTATCGATCGCTGTCTGGCGACGCCGGATAACTTCCTGATTGAACAAAACTGGATGGATGCGCTGGGAGCGTTGTCGGAAGGCACGCAAACCACCCTCGGCGCGTATCACCGCAAATGGCAGTAGGAACCACCATGAAATACGCCCTGGGCCCGGTACTCTGGTACTGGCCAACTGAACAGCTGAGCGCCTTTTACCAGGCAGCAGCAGAGAGCAGCGCGGATATCGTCTATCTTGGCGAAACGGTGTGCAGCAAACGCCGCGCCACCAAATTCCGTGACTGGCTGGATATCGCCCATCTGCTGCGCGAGAGCGGCAAACAGGTGGTGCTGAGCACGCTGGCGCTGGTGCAGTCCGCTTCTGAGCTGGGTGAAATCAAACGTTACGTCGATAACGGTGAATTTCTGATTGAAGCCAACGACCTCGGCACCGTCAATATGGCGGCGGAACAGCGTATCCCGTTTGCGGCGGGCTACGCGCTGAATGGCTACAACGCGGTCACGCTGCGTATGCTGCTGAAGCAGGGAATGACGCGCTGGTGCATGCCTGCCGAGCTGTCACGTGACTGGCTGGCGAATATTCTGCAACAGTGTGAAGAACTGGGCATTCGCCAGCAGTTTGAGGTGGAAGTGGTGGGTTATGGTCATCTGCCGCTGGCGCTGTCTGCCCGCTGTTTTACCGCCCGTTCAGAAAACCGTGCGAAAGATGAGTGCGAAACCTGCTGTATTGACTATCCGCAGGGACGGCGTGTGCTGTCGCAGGAGAATCAGCAGGTCTTTGTGCTGAACGGCATTCAGACCATGAGCGGCGACTGCTATAACCTGGCGAACGACCAGACCTCGATGCAGGGCATGGTCGATATTCTGCGCCTGTTTCCGCAGGATATCGACACCCTGGCGCTGATTGACCGTTTCCGCGCCAATCAGCAGGGCCAGGTGCCGCTGATGATGGCACAGCGTAATGACAGCAACGGTTACTGGCGTAATCTGGCAGGGCTGGTGCTGCAGGAGTAAACGGCGGCGCGATGGCACAGCCGGTGAAAACGTGAATGATAAATGCAGTTTTAATAAGGTTACTATACCCTAAATAATTCAAGTTGCAGGAAGGCGGCGACGCAGCGAATCCCCGGGAGCTTACACAAGTAAGTGACCGGGGTGAGTAAGGAAGCCAACACACCTGCAACCTGAAGTATGACGGGTATAATACGTAATACTTAACATTATTCGTTCCCGGCGAAGCTGTTCGTCGCGCAGACCAAAGTGAGCTCCCATGTCTGAAAAAAAATCCGTTCCTCTGTCGGTGCTGGACTTAGCACCGATTCCCCAAGGCTCAAACGCACGCGAGGCGTTCCATGCCTCGCTGGCGCTGGCGCAGCAGGCGGAGAAGCTCGGGTTTCACCGCTACTGGCTGGCTGAACATCACAATATGACTGGTATCGCCAGCGCCGCAACGTCGGTGCTGATCGGCTATCTGGCGGCGAACACCAGCACGCTGCGACTGGGTTCCGGCGGCGTGATGCTGCCCAACCATGCGCCGCTGGTCATTGCCGAGCAGTTCGGCACCCTCGAATCACTCTATCCTGGCCGTATTGATCTCGGCCTCGGACGCGCGCCAGGTTCCGACCAGCGCACCATGATGGCGCTGCGCCGCCATCACTCAGGGGTACAGGCGGATACCTTCCCGGAAGATGTGGCGGAGCTGGTGAGCTGGTTCGATGCCAGTGCCGATCAGCAACCACCGGTACAGCCGGTGCCGGGTCTGGGTCTGAAAATCCCGGTATGGCTGCTGGGTTCCAGCCTGTACAGCGCGCAGCTGGCAGCGCAGATGGGTCTGCCGTTTGCGTTTGCCTCCCACTTTGCGCCGGACCTGCTGTTCCAGGCACTGCAGGTGTATCGCAAACACTTCCAGCCATCGGCACGACTGGCTCAGCCGTATGCCATGGTGTGTGTCAATGTGATCGCCGCCGACAGCGAACGCGATGCCCGTTTCCTGTTTACCTCGATGCAGCAGCAGTTTATCAACCTGCGCCGCGGCAAACCTGGCCCCCTGCCTGCGCCGGTGGAAAATATGGATAACCTGTGGTCGCCATCCGAGCAGTATGGCGTGCAGCAGGCACTGAGTATGTCCATCGTGGGTGATATTGAGAAAGTGCGTCAGGGGCTGACGTCACTGATCCGCGAAACCCAGGCGGATGAGGTTATGGTCAATGGCCAGATCTTTGATAGCCAGGCGCGGCTGCGCTCGTTTGAACTGGCAATGCAGGCGGCAAATTCTCTCTGATCCCTCATACCGCCCGCAGGAGTCTTGCGGGCGATTCCCCTTTTCCCATCACCTCCGCACGCCTCACGCTCTGACAACGTATTTTTGCCGATGTTCACCTCTGGGGCGTTAAGACTGTGTAAATTTACCTCACCGTCAAATGATAATACTTATCACTACGAATTATTAATGATAATATTTAGCAATTGACAATAATTATCACTTACATAAGTAGGGATATTGTCGCAAGGCAGCAAAGCATTAATAACCACATAAAAAGCAAAGCATTATCACTTGACGGAGTTTCACATGTCTTTCCACTACACAGGGTTTCAGATGTCGCATCTGAATAAGCTGATCCTGTCCGCACTCCTCAGCGGTACCGCCTTCGCAGGCCATGCCGCGGACAGCAGCACGACCAGCACCACCAAAACTGAGAGCACGGCCAGTACGCTCAACAAGGGTGAAACACCCGCCGAGATGACAGTATGGTCGCCGAAAATTGAACCAGGCACCAAAGTCACTATCAGTGCTGACGAAATGCAGAAAAACGGTGTTAACGATTTCGGCAACGTCATGCGCTACCAGCCACTGATCAGCGCCAATGGCGCCGCTGGCGGTACCAGCACGGGCAAAAGCAGCTACGACCGCAGCGGTTCCACCAGCTATAACATCCGCGGCCTCGATGGCAACCGCGTCTCTATCGATGTCGATGGCGTAGAGCTGCCAACCGCCACCGACCGCGCAACGTCGCAGACCAGTGGCCGTTCTCAGTACGGAACCTACGGCATCGGCCGTGGCGACTACCTCGACCCGTATATGTATAACTCAGTCGATATCCTTTCTGGCGCGACTGAAGTCAGCAATACCAACAGCGCACTGGGCGGTTCAGTGTCGTTTAAAGCCAAATCTGCTAACGACTATCTGCGCAGTGACAAACACACCTACTTCGGTTACCAGAGTGGTTATGATTCCTCCAACCGCAGCTGGCATAACGGCATTACTGCGGCAGGCGGCGATGACTATCTGCGCGGGATTGTAGTGATCAGCCGCCGTGACGGTAACGAAACGGAAAACCAGCACGACGCGACCATCGACAGTAATGCCGCCAACTGGCATTCCGATGCTATCCTGGCGTCTGGTATCTGGCAGGCGACGGATGCACATCAGCTGACTACGACCGTGGATTACTACCACAAAACTAACCATACTAACTTCCCAACCTGGAACGGAACGAGCCGCACTGGCGCTACGTCTTACCAGACCAGTCAGAGTCGCCGTTACGGTGTCAGCCTGGCCGATCTGTGGACACCTGCTGACTTCTTCCTGCTCGACTCCCTGAACACCAAAGTGTTCTACACCAAGACTGAGGCGCATGACGCCACTTACGACACCACGCCAACCTAGACGTGGACGAACTACGACACCAACACGTTTGGCATTGAAACCAGCGCTAATAAGGACTGGGGTCGCCATCAGTTCAACTACGGCATGAACGCCCGTACCGTCAAAGCGGTACGTCCGCTGACTCAGGAAGGTACCGTACAGGCGACAATGGGCACGCCTCAGGCGGACAGCGAACTCTCGCAGATTGGCGCATTCGTACAGGACACCATCACCTGGGACCTGAACGGCCACGACTTCTCAGTGCGACCAGGGGTTCGCTGGGCGTATCAATATGCTCAGCCGAAGAACCAGTCAGGTCTGATGTCTAACAACGGTCGTATCACCGACACCAGCGACCTGTATGGCACCATGATTGACAGCAAGGTGCTGCCAGCGCTGACATTCCAGTACGCACTGACCCCAGACCTGGGGGTATACCTGCAATACAAACGCGGCGTCCAGTTCCCGACAGCTAACCAGCTGTATGGTGCATGGAGCCTGGGTTATGGCGGTTCCGGCAGTACCTACGCCATCCTGAGCAGCCCGGAGCTGAAAACAGAAACCAGCAACAACTATGAGCTGGGCCTGAAAGGTGAACTGGTGGAAGGTGTGACCATTGGTGCCTCGACGTTCTATAGCGACTATCAGAACTTCATCGGCATTACCCGTTACTCCTGTACTACGACAACCAAGTGCAGCGGCTACCCAAGCAGCATCAGCACGGTTTATCAGTATGAAAACCGCGACAAAGCTTACATCTACGGTGGTGAGCTGACGGCCAGATTCAAACTCGGCACCTGGTTCCAGCAGGCTGAAGGATTCAGTACCCGCCTGGCATTTGGTTATGCTGAAGGCGCGGCCAAGTCCAGCTATGATGGCGACAAATACGTCGATCTCGAAAGCGTACCACCGATGAAGGCCGTCGTGGGTGTGGCTTACGATGCTCCGGATCAGTTGTACGGCGCCGCACTGACTGCCACCTTTAATAAGGGCAAACGTGCCACCGCGACCAGTCGTGCTGGCTACCAGAACTCAGGTACTGCGATTACCGACTCCACCACCACCTACATGAATGTACCAGGTTATGGCGTGGTCGATCTGAGCGCTTACTACCGTGTGAACAGCAACGTGAAGATCACCGGTGGTATCTACAACCTGACTGACCGTAAATACTGGGACTATCTGAGCACGCGTAATATTGAAGAAGCGACCAGCACCAGTTCCAGTGATAAGAACTACTACGATCAGCAGCTCTCTATCGCACCGGGTCGTAGCTTCCAGCTGGGCGTTAACGTCGACTTCTAAAGTCTTTCCCATCACTTCCCTGATCACGGGAATGTATCCAGCCCGGCCACTGCGCCGGGCTTTTTTATCCACGTCAGCCACGGTTTGCTTGATATTAATCAAAGGCCTGTACGGTTGTGAGCTAAAGCAATAGACAGCGATACCGTTCCTTCTTATAAACGATATTGATTCGTATTCTCGATATAATAAGCCGGCACAAAACCGCTTCGTTTTGTGGAAAGACTCTCTATGCTAACAACCCCAAAGACACTGGATTTAACGCCCTATTTTGCCCAGCTGGGCGGGCAGCCATTTCAGGATCGCCACGCGACAATGCCTTTTCGCGGCGCCATGCCTGTGGCGAAAGAACAACTCAAAAGCAGCTGGCAACAGCTGTTGAGCCAGCCTGCGCCACCGCGCAAGCGTCTGGTGTATCTGCATATTCCGTTTTGCGCCACCCACTGTACGTTCTGCGGTTTCTACCAGAACCGCTACAGCGCCGATCACTGCACACACTATACCGATGCCCTGCTGCGTGAGATTGAACGGGAAGCCGACAGCGTGTTGCATCAGTCAGCACCGATTCACGCGGTCTATTTCGGCGGTGGTACGCCTTCGGCGCTTTCCGCAACGGACCTGGCGCGTATTATCACCACGCTGCGCGAACGTCTTCCTCTGGCGCCGGACTGCGAAATCACCATTGAAGGACGTATTCTGAATTTCGATGATGAGCGCATTGATGCCTGCCTGGATGCTGGCGCAAACCGCTTTTCCATCGGCATCCAGTCATTTAACAGCAAAATCCGCAAAAAGATGGCGCGTACCGCCAGCGGGCCGGAAGCCATCGCCTTTATGGAAGGGCTGGTGCGCCGCGACCGTGCCGCCATTGTCTGCGATTTGCTGTTCGGTTTGCCCGGTCAGGATAGCGCGCTGTGGGACAGCGATCTGCGCATCGCCAGAGACATTGGCCTGGACGGCGTCGATCTCTATGCCCTGAATCTGTTCCCCAATACCCCACTCGGTAAAGCCGCCGCTAATGGCCGGGTCATCATTCCTTCCCCTGCGGAACGGCGTGACCTGTATCTGCAGGGGTGTGAATTTATGGCGCAGGAAGGATGGCGCTGCATCAGCAACAGCCACTGGGCACGCACACCGCGCGAGCGCAATCTGTATAACCTGTTGATCAAACAGGGTGCCGATTGTCTGGCATTTGGCTCCGGTGCGGGAGGCTCGGTCAACGGCTACTCATGGCTTGGCGAACGCAATCTCGATGCCTGGAACAGCGCGGTTGCCGCTGGCGAAAAGCCGCTGATGATGATGATGCGCACTATGGAGCAGGGCTTCCAGTGGCGCAACACGCTGCAGGCCTGTGTGGAAACTGCCCGCGTGCCGCTGGAGGAACTGACTCCCCATGCCAGTGCGCTGACACCGCTGCTGAATCAGTGGCATCAGGCAGGCCTGACCAAAGATACCTCGACCTGCCTGCGCCTGACAGACGAAGGCCGTTTCTGGGCGAGCAATATTTTGCAGTCGCTGCAGGAGCTGATCCAGACACTAAATATGCCCCCTATTGCGGCCGATAAACCGGCCAGGAGTTACTGATGAGCCATAGCGCATTACAGGAATTTTTAAACAGCCAGCCCGATGGCACACTGGAGTCGATTGCCAGCCAGTATCAGACCACGCTGCTGGAGGTAGTGAAACATCTGCCCTCCCGCACCGTCGCGAGCGGTGAGCAGTTCGATGCCGTATGGGATACGGTCGCGGCATGGGGGAATGTCACCCTACTGGTGCATACCGATGATGTGATCCTCGAATTTACCGGCGATCTGCCGTCGGGTTTTCATCGCCATGGCTATTTCAATTTACGCGGCAAAAACGGCATGTCGGGGCATATCAATGCGTATTCCGCTCTGAACGATCACGGATTGGCATCGAAGTTCGATCACAGTTTCGCATCTCTTCGATCAGCCGGGA
>NZ_CBFFRK010000061.1:0-26149 GCF_965644245.1 Erwinia sp. V71 | reverse complement strand
TTCCGGCAGCCTTCAGTGGTCTTTGCAGAGTTAAGACAGGCGGCTTAGCGTTGCACTTCGAACTTGAATCCGCCGAATAAAATTTGTGCTTATTCCCCCGTCAGGCTGGTGCTTATTCTGCAGGCGGCACTTTCCGCACGCCGCAATAAGGTCGCCAGCGTTTGCGCATCAAAACGCCCGGATTTCTCCATGCGCAAGCAGACACGCATTCCAGCCTGATCGTCCAGCAAGGCGAATGCCGCATGCAGACGATGTGCATGCCGTGCCAGACTTTCCCGGTCATCAACGGACTGTGCCTGGCGCAACGCAGCGCAGTCCTGCTGCACACCTTCCAGCAACGCCTGGCGCAACTGACGATGCTGCTGACGATCATCCTGCGCCAGCGCGTTTAACGGCATCGCCTCCTGTGACGATGGCGCGTGATTCGCCTGCCGCCATGCCTGCGCCACCCCGTTCAGCAACGCCTGTTGGGTCAGCGGCTTCACCAGCACGCCATCCATGCCCACGGCAAGGCAGCGCTCATGCTCACTGGCAAATGCATTGGCGGTACAGCCGAGAATAATATACGGCGGCAGCTGGCGCTGTTGTTGATCGGCACGCAGCTGGCGCGTCAGGGCATAGCCATCCATCCCCTGCATCTGGCAGTCCGTTAACACCATATCGTAGTAATGCCGCGCCACCTCCTGCAGCGCCTCTTCACCACTGCTCACCAGCTCAACATAGTGGTCACTGGTGGCAAACTGCAGCGCCAGCACCTGCAGATTGACCGCCAGGTCATCGACGATAAGGATATTGAGTGATTCACCCGCCTCCATTGCAGGTGCGGAAGTGGGCAGCACATCCTGCGCTGCACGCGCCAGACGTAGTGTAATCGTCGCCCGCACGCCGCCCGCGGCTCTCTCTCCCAGTGCCAGCGATCCCCCCATCAGTGCAATCAGGCGTGCGGCTATCGGCACCCCAGCCCGCTGCCCGGCACCGCTGCCGCGCTCTCCTCCCTGACCCACTGCTGCATCACGGCCTGGTACTTCTCCGGCGCAATACCGCAACCGCTGTCTTCAACGTCAATCACGATGACATCATCGCCCTCCTGTGTCTGCCCACCCTGGCGGGCGCGCAGCCAGATGCCACCTTCATGGGTGAATTTAATCGCATTCAGCAGCAGATTATTAATCACCTGCATCAGCCGCACGCTGTCCAGCAGATACCAGTCCGACGCCGGCAACGCCAGCTCGCTTTGCAGCGTCAGCTGTTTTTCCTGCGCACGCGGGCGAAATGTCGCGGCACAATTTTCCAGCATCGCCACCAGTTGCACGGGCTGCGCTTTCAGTTCAATGTGACCTGCTTCGATGGTGGAAAAATCCAGCACATCGCCCACCACCTCCTGCAGCGATTCTGCCGCCTGCCAGGCAATCTGCAGTGACGGCGCATCGCGCTGCTTTACCGCCAGTTCAAGAATGCCAATAATCGCATGGAGTGGCGTGCGAATTTCATGGCTCATGCGCGCCAGAAAAGCCGATTTCTCGTCGCTGGCCTGCTCGGCTTTATCACGCGCCAGCAGCAGTTCCCGCGCCAGTGATTTACGTTCCGTCACATCAAACCAGCCGCCGATCACCCCCTGCACCACACCAGCAGGATTGCGATAGCCCTCAAACCACAGATAGCCTTCGCGTTCCTGACCCTGCAGCAGTATCTGGCGATCGGCAAACTGCGCCATATCACCGGCAAGGCAGCGCAGGAAAATGCCGCGAATAGCCTGCTGCTCACGGGCCGGTAAAAGCTGTAAAGAAAACAGCGGACGCCCCACCACCTGCGATAACGTCAGCGCCATCGCCTGACAAAAATAGCGGTTCGCCGCCGTGAGGGTCATATCAGGCGCACAGACAAATAATGGCGTCGGCACGTTGTTGAACAGCGTTTCCCAGTACGCCAGCAGCTCCTGTAAACGGTATTCCGCCTGCTTACGGCGTCCCACCTGACGTGCCGGATAGCTGCCCCAGAACACCGAACTGAGTGCAATCACCAGCAACGCACCTCCCCACAATTTCACCCAGGGCGGCAGGCTGGTGTTCACGACAGCGAGACTGGCCAGCGAAAACCAGTGGCTGCGCAAGGCGCGCAACTCCTGGGGAGGAATACTGGCCTGACTTTTGTTGAGAATGTCCCGCAACAGCGGTAATGAGGCGACCACCGCAAAACGCTCCGGCTCACGGGCGTTGGCGAGAACACGCACAATAATACGGTCGCCATAGCGGCTGGCCTGCAGGTAGCGGGCGCTGCCAATGCTGGTAAACGTGGCGTCCGCCGCCCCGGCCAGCATCAGCTCCACCGCCTGTAACGCACTGTCCACTTCCACCACTGACAGCTGCGGATAGAGCCGCCGGGCGGCGAGCAGAGGATAACCCCGTGCAATCGCCACCCGCAGCGGGCCAAGCGTCTGCAATGTGACCGGAGCACTGCGTTCGTTACGGGTGATCATCACCCATTCCAGCATATCCCAGGGCTCACTCAGTAACAGCGTGGCAGGTAACGGCTGGGCATCAAACCGGGCAGGCGTCATCTGCGCTTTCCCGGCGAGCAATAACGCACTCACCGCCTGAGGTCCGGTTGCGGGAATAAAATTGAAGTTCAGACCGCTCTTTTCAGTGATACGCTGCAGAATATCCGCGTCCAGTCCGGTCATTTCGCCGTCACGGTCGAGCAGCGAATAGGGCGGATTGTTGATATCCATCGCCACATTGATCACCGGATGCTGTTTAATCCAGTTGATCTCCTGCTGACTGAACCACGGTGTATCGACACTCGCCTCTGGCAGGCGACTGCCGGCGGACAGCGGCCAGAGAAAGAGGCCCAGCAGGATGCCATAGCCCCGCAGCACACGGATCATCACTCCCCCAGTCCGCTCTGACTGAGATAACGATACAGCGCGGCATCGTTCTCCAGCCCCAGCTTACGCATGGCACTCAGCTTTTGGGCGCTGATGGTTTGCTTCGTGCGATACTGACGGGCAGCGATGTCATTCACGCTCAGCCCCTGAGCAAAAAGCCGCAGCACTTCCAGCTCTTTGGCGCTCAATGCTTTGCCCGCCAGCCGCGGGGCATCGTGGCGAAATATCTCGCTGAACCACGGCCCGGCGCTATCCTGGTTGCTGAGGCTGGCAGCCAGCTCCTGCGACAGACTGTTCTTATTCAGAACCGCTTTCACCTGATACGCCGCCAGCAAGGCGAGAATCCGCGGGTCACTCAGCATGGTAATCACCACGATAGCCAGCTGCGGATAGTGCTGACGAATATGACCAATCATGCGCACACCGTCAGCCTGCAAATCGCCCGGCATATTGAGATCGGTAATCAGCATATCCACCGGATGACTGGCGAGCAGGTCAAACAACTCACTGACATCATGCGCTTCCGCCACCACCTGATAGTCATCCGCCAGCGATGCCAGCACCCCGCGTAATCCCAGCAAAAACACCGGATGGTCATCCGCAATAATGACGCGAACTGTCATGTTGCCTCCTCGGGCGCATCGTGCCGTGCAACGGGAAAAATCACGCCTTCGCAGTAGCGCTGCGGCCCCTGCTGGCAAGCCACCAGCACCATGCTGGCGCGATAGTAATGCCCGCTGAAATCAGCAATGCGCACCGGTAAATGTTGTGGATACGCGCCAGCTGCACGCTGGAGTTGCGCCACGGCTTCACGATCATCGCTATGCAACCATGCGACAAACTGTGACCAGCTGGCGGGTGCCTGATGCGCCTGCGGCCACCAGCACTGGTAGCGCCAGCGTATGGCGCCATCACTCTGTAACAGAAAACGCTGGAACAACCCCTGCTGCAGGGCGCTGTCCAGCAAACGCATTCGTACCCGCTGACGCGCCAGTTGCGCATTTTTCTGCGCGATCGCCCCGGCATACTGCAACGCCGGCAGCGCAAAGACCGCACAGTAACCGCTCGCCAGCAGGATGCTTTGCGGCTGGCTATAGTGACGGCTCAGAAAGGGACCATAACCAGACAGAGTGGCGCTCAGTGCTATAACCACCGCGCAGGCAAGAAAGCCACTCAGCAGCAGTAACTCACCATACAAAGCAAGCCCCACCGGTAAGGCCAGGGAGGCGATCAACGCCAGATCCTGCCAGCGCAGCTCGCTGTCGCCGGGGATATCAGGAGAGAAAAAGAGCAGCGCCACCAACAGCAGCAAACCGCACACCAGCGCGACATGTCCGCTCGACACCTGCCGCTGGCCTTTGCTGGTGATGAGCCAGAACGTAAAAAAAGTTAACGGTATATAACTCAGGATATAGCCCAGCATCCAGATAAAAGAGACCGAGTGATCGGTCGGATAATCCAGCAGCCAGAGCGTCCAGCTACTCGCCAGCCGCTCCAGCAGCCCGGTCACCACACACAGCGCCACCAGCAGCAACATGTCGCGCACTTTCGCCAGCCGGAACATGGCGCCATAGCGCAACTGCCACAGCAATGCGGTTACCGTCAGCAACAGCAGGTCATAACCGCAAAAGATCAGCGACACCGTCACCGGACGGCCATACAGCTGACTGGCCAGCAGATGCACCAGCGCGGCGCTCAGCAGCCACAGTGGCCAGTCGCGCGGCCGCAGGGCGCAGATCACCCCCAGTACCATACCGGCAGGAAACCAGACCAGCGAAGAGAGACTCCAGACATCTCTGACCTGCAGGCTGAGCATCGCCAGGGCAAAGTCAGCGCAAAGAAAAGTCAGCCAGGATAAAAGCAGCATACTGTTCTTCATCACGCCAGCCACTCCGCGATTTCTGATGCGTAACACAGCCTGGCTCATTCTGACGCGAGAAAATGTGATCCCAACGGCTATCCGCGCGGGGTGGGTGTGTACAACAGAGTTAACAAGAACAGCAGTTTAGGCGGCGAAGGGTAAATCGGAGGACAACGAAGCGGCGCGGCAGGAAGCCGCGCCAGAAAAATTAGCGACGATCGAGGATTTCGAAGCAGTAGCTGTGCGAGTTTTTCTCGTCAGCATCGTGGAATTCACTGAAGGAGGACTCCCACTCGTCCGGCTCGTAGTCAGGGAAATGGGTATCCCCTTCCACTTCAGCATCGATATGTGTCAGGTAGAGGCGGTCTGCACGCGCCAGCAACTGAGCATAAATACGACCACCACCGATCACCATAATCTCTTCCGCATCACCTGCGGCAGCGAGCGCTTCCTCAATCGAGGAGACCCAGGTCACGCCTTCGGCATCGCCAGGCTGGCTGCTGACCACGATATTCAGGCGATTTGGCAGCGGACGACCAATCGATTCCCAGGTCAGACGCCCCATAATGACGGGCTTATTCAGGGTATTGCGCTTAAACCAGGCGAGATCCGCGGGCAGGTTCCACGGCATCGCGTTTTCCATGCCAATCACGCGATCGGCTGCCAGAGCCGCGATAAGGCTAATCATCATATAAAACTCAACAGGGTGAAATTGGCGCCATCATACGTAAAGGCGAAACTTTCGTCGATAGCCAGATGGCGCTATTTGCGTAAAGGTTGTTAAGCAGCTCACAGCAGGCGGTTATCAGCCAGGTTTAGCGCTGCACATCATGCCTGTCACCCAGCAGCACCTGAGTGTGATACTCCCACAGCCGGTTAAAGCTGACATCATCCAGATCCCGTTGCGGGCTGGCATTGCCACGAAACGGACGTGCCGTGGTCGCCGCAGCACCCCACGGATTGAGCAGGCTATAACCGCTGTCTACCGTGCTGTCGCGCACCACCAGCTGACCGTTAGAGGTTTTACCGGCGAGATAACCGGTTTCACGCGCACCCTGATCCCATGCCCGACCGATAGCGGCTTTCAGCGCCCCGGTTTTATAGCCGTTATCCGATGTCAGCCGGCTGTTGATGACTAAAAAGCCATACTTCACCGATGGCAGGGTGTTTGGCGCAAAGACATAGGCTTCATCAGTCCCCCGGCTGGAAACGGTATGAAACTGCACGCCATCAAACACCGCAGTGGCGCGACCAAAGACGTAATCAATATCCCCTTCAATATAGCTGTCTTTTATGTAAGCCCGGCTATAGTGATCCGTCACATAGCGATTGAGCCGATCGCTGGTATTCACAAAGAAAGTGTCCTGCCGACCAATCAGACGCACCTGCTCCAGCTGAACTTTATCGCCGTCAGTACGCAGCGCCACGCCCTGATGCGCACGACTATCCACCGTGTCCAGTAACGCATTCACCACTGTCAGGTTCTTCAGCTGGAACGCATCACTTTGCGACCACACCACCGCGGCACAGGTAGTACTGATGGCCGGGCTGGTGTTGCTGGCACACAGATCGTACATATACCAGGCAGGATCGCCTGGCTGATATTGCTGAGACGGGTTCACCGTGGCGCGATAGGTTGCTGGCGACATCATGGAATCCAGCGCCAGAGAGATCACCACATTTTCCGCGCTGTCGCCCGCGCCAAACAGGGTTACGGGCGGTGCATCCGCTGGCACATAAACGCTGCCGTGATACACACCCGGCAGCAGTTTAATGTAAACACGCTGCTGACGGTTCTGCTGGCGAAGGGCGGCGTTCACCGCCTGCTGAATCTGCGTGTAGTTTGCGCCGTCCCCCCCTTTCTGTGGACCAACGATAAAATCCGTGTTGATCCCTGATGTGGCGATCGGCGTCGGAGCCCAGCCATCAGCAATCGGCTGCGTATACAGTCCGCGGTACGCGAAATAGTGCTGTGGTGTAAAGCGTGATGCCTCCTCCCTCGAGAGCACCGGGCGCTGCGACGTTCCAGGAAAATCAGGCAGAAAGCGCACCTGAGGACTGCTGGTACTCTGGCACGCCGTCAGGAATAACGATGCCGATACTGCCGTTGCCAGCAGCGAAAAACGCAAATAGTTCATCTGTCATCACCCTATTAAAATGAAGCGACATTTTAATTTAATAGATTACTCTGACAAAAAAGTGATGAGTGGCCACAATAGTTCAATTAAATCAATCAAATTGCTCAGAGTGTGACCTGTGCAGTGTTATTTCCCGCCCTGCGTTTTACAATCCAAACAGAAAACAGAAACATCGTTTCATTTTTACAAGGATACAATAATGCGCCTCGCCCTCACGTGTTGCAGTGCTCTGTTAGCGGTATACGGATTTTGTACTTCCGTCATGGCGAATGAAATGAGTTATCAGACCCCGGCAGTGACCGACGAAGGTTTACCGGTCTTTTATCCCGAGCTTAAACAGCAGTTGCGCTATACGGATTCCTGGTTACCCTGCATCTCCGCACGCACCTCCTTAAACTCACCATGCACCTCCTTTTTGAACTCCCGCACTTCGTCTTTCACTTCCCGGATATCATTCTTGATATCAACCAGAGTGTTTTTGATATGCTCCACATCCGTTTCGAGTTTCACTACTCTTGCTTCCATCGCCGCGTCTCCTTTGCTGCTTACTGATCTCAAATGTGCTTTCCGGACGTGATAATGTCCGGCATCCCATGTCACATCCCAGCCGGGCCAAAACCCGGCTATAGCTCTGCCTGCCTCCATTGCTCAGTCAACCTCCTTATTGCCATATCACTCACTCTCCCTGATATTGCGACAAAAAAAATCCGTAACCATTTGCATGATTACGGATTTTCAGGTCTTCCGTGCTGCTGCATCATGTGGTTATATTTTAACCTGACACCGCACTGGAACAGAGCAGATTTTTGTTACGCAGCGTAAAGATTAACCTTTGATCTGCGCGTGCATTTCCTGCACCGAAATCACCTTCTCAGTCGGATCAGCATTCAGCGCCATCGCGGTGGCGAAGCCGCCGTTCAGGGTGGTGTCGTAGTGCACTTTATACTGCAGCGCGCTGCGGCGAATCAGCTTCGAATCCTCAATCGCCTGACGACCTGCGGTGGTATTCACGATGTAGGCATATTCACCGTTTTTCAGGCGGTCCTGAATATGCGGACGGCCTTCATGCACCTTGTTCACCAGACGCGGGTTGATACCCGCTTCACCCAGCACGACAGCAGTACCATGGGTGGCATCGAGTTCGAAACCAAACTTCTGCAGCTTGGCCGCCAGGTCGACGATACGTTTCTTATCGCCTTCACGCACCGACAGCAATGCACGGCCTGATTTCTTCATGTTGGACTGCGCGCCCAGCATCGCTTTAGCAAAAGCTTCTGCGAAGGTACGGCCGACGCCCATCACTTCACCGGTAGAACGCATTTCCGGGCCAAGGATTGGGTCAACGCCCTGGAACTTGTTAAACGGCAGCACCACTTCTTTGACGGAGTAGTACGGTGGGATCACCTCTTTGGTGACACCCTGTTGCGCCAGCGTCTGGCCGACCATCACGCGAGCCGCGACTTTCGCCAGCGCCACACCCGTCGCTTTGGATACGAAAGGCACGGTACGTGCAGCACGCGGGTTCACTTCGATCAGATACACTTCGTTATCTTTCACCGCAAACTGCACGTTCATCAGGCCGCGTACGCAGAGTTCAAACGCCAGTTTTTCCACCTGCTGGCGCATCACGTTCTGGATATCTGCGCTCAGGGTGTAGGCTGGCAGTGAACAGGCTGAGTCACCGGAGTGCACGCCCGCCTGCTCGATATGCTCCATAATGCCGCCAATCAGCACGCGTTCGCCGTCGCAAATCGCATCGACGTCCACTTCCACCGCATCGTCAAGGAAGCGATCCAGCAGAACCGGCGCATCGTTGGAGACGGAGACCGCAGTCTGGAAGTAGCGCTTCAGATCCACGTCGTCGTAGACGATTTCCATCGCACGGCCGCCCAGAACATAAGAAGGACGTACCACCAGCGGATAACCAATCTGTGCCGCCTTCTCTACAGCCTGATCAATCGCCGTTACGGTGGCGTTGGCTGGTTGCTTCAGACCCAGACGCTCTACCGCCTGCTGGAAACGCTCACGGTCTTCTGCACGGTCAATCGCATCCGGGCTGGTGCCAATGACCAGCACACCAGCTGCTTCCAGCGCACGTGCCAGTTTCAGCGGCGTCTGACCGCCATACTGCACGATCACGCCTTTTGGCTTCTCGATACGTACAATTTCCAGCACATCTTCGAACGTGACCGGCTCAAAGTAGAGACGATCAGAAGTGTCGTAGTCGGTGGAGACGGTTTCCGGGTTACAGTTAACCATAATGGTTTCGTAACCGTCTTCGCGCAGCGCCAGCGCCGCGTGCACACAGCAGTAGTCGAATTCAATGCCCTGGCCGATACGGTTTGGACCGCCGCCCAGCACCATGATTTTGTCACTATCCTGATTCGGATTGGCTTCGCACTCTTCTTCATAAGTGGAGTACATGTAAGCGGTGTCGGTGGCGAATTCCGCCGCACAGGTATCCACACGTTTGTAGACCGGATGCAGGTTGAACTGGTCACGCAGCTTACGCACTTCCGCTTCCGCCACGCCCGCCAGTGTTGCCAGACGCGCATCGGCAAAGCCTTTACGTTTCAGAGTACGCAGGAAATCTTGTGTCAGACCGTTGATACCTTCGCGCGCCACCTGATCTTCCAGACGCACCAGCTCTTCGATCTGCACCAGGAACCAGCGGTCGATATTGGTCAGGTTAAAGATGCCATCAACGGACATGCCCGCACGGAATGCATCCGCCACATACCAGATACGCTCTGCGCCAGCATCTTTCAGCTCGCGACGAATACGTGTCAGGGCTTCCGGGTCATCAAGGCTGACTTTCGGGTCGAAACCGGTCGCGCCGACTTCCAGGCCACGCAGTGCTTTCTGCATTGATTCCTGCAGCGTACGGCCAATTGCCATCACTTCACCCACGGACTTCATCTGGGTGGTCAGACGGTCATTGGCGCCGGCAAATTTCTCGAAGTTAAAACGAGGAATTTTGGTGACCACGTAGTCGATGGATGGCTCAAACGATGCCGGGGTCAGGCCACCGGTAATGTCGTTCATCAGCTCATCGAGGGTGTAACCCACCGCCAGCTTGGCCGCGACTTTCGCAATCGGGAAACCGGTCGCTTTCGATGCCAGCGCCGAGGAACGGGAAACACGCGGGTTCATTTCGATAATGATCAGGCGACCATTTTTCGGGTTCACCGAGAACTGCACGTTAGAACCGCCGGTTTCCACGCCGATTTCACGCAGTACCGCCATCGAGGCGTTACGCATGATTTGATACTCTTTATCAGTCAGCGTCTGTGCTGGCGCGACAGTGATGGAGTCACCGGTGTGGATACCCATCGCATCGAAGTTTTCGATAGAGCAGACGATGATGCAGTTGTCGTTCTTATCACGCACCACTTCCATCTCGTACTCTTTCCAGCCAATCAGCGACTCATCAATCAGCAGCTCATTGGTTGGCGACAGGTCGAGACCGCGTTCGCAAATCTCTTCAAACTCTTCGCGGTTGTAGGCGATGCCGCCACCGGTGCCGCCCATAGTAAAGGAAGGACGGATAATGCACGGGAAGCCAACATCTTCCGCCACGGCCAGAGCTTCTTCCATGGTGTGAGCGATACCGGAACGCGCAGTTTCCAGACCAATTTTCTTCATCGCTTTATCGAAGCGCTGACGGTCTTCCGCTTTGTCAATGGCATCGGCAGTCGCACCAATCATGGTGACGCCAAACTCTTCCAGCACGCCACGACGCTCCAGTTCCAGCGCACAGTTCAGCGCCGTCTGGCCACCCATGGTTGGTAGCACCGCATCCGGGCGCTCTTTTTCGATAATCTTGCGTACCACTTCCCAGTGAATCGGCTCGATGTAGGTTGCATCGGCCATATCCGGGTCAGTCATAATGGTCGCCGGGTTGGAGTTGACCAGAATGACACGGTAACCCTCTTCACGCAGCGCTTTACAGGCTTGCGCACCAGAGTAGTCAAATTCACACGCCTGGCCGATAACGATCGGGCCTGCGCCAAGGATCAGGATACTTTTTATGTCTGTACGTTTTGGCATTTTTTCGCTCCTGATTATTTAGCGGCTGAACGGTAAGCTTCAATCAGTTCGATAAAGTGATCGAACAATGGCGCAGCATCATGCGGACCCGGGCTGGCTTCCGGGTGTCCCTGGAAGCTGAACGCTGGCTTGTCGGTACGGTGAATACCCTGCACCGTATGGTCAAACAGCGAGGTATGGGTCACACGCAGATTAGCGGGAAGATTGCTGTCATCGACCGCGAAACCGTGGTTCTGTGCAGTGATCATCACGGTATTGTTATCCAGGTCTTTCACCGGATGGTTACCGCCGTGGTGACCGAGTTTCATTTTCACCGTCTTCGCACCGCTGGCCAGTGCCAGTAACTGGTGGCCGAGGCAGATGCCGAACACCGGAATATCGGTTTCGAGGAACGTTTTAATCGCTTTAATGGCGTAGTCGCATGGCTCCGGGTCACCCGGGCCGTTGGACAGGAAGATACCATCCGGATTGAGTTTCAGCACTTCATCCGCCGGAGTCTGCGCTGGTACGACGGTCAGACGGCAGCCGCGATCCACCAGCATACGCAGGATGTTGCGCTTAGCACCGTAGTCGTAAGCCACAACATGGAATGGCAGCTGCGCATTCTGTTCCGGCAGACCATCCTGCAGCGTCCAGCTCCCCTGCTGCCAGCTGTAAGCTTCTTTGGTGGTGACTTCTTTCGCCAGGTCCATGCCTTTCAGGCCCGGGAATGCTTTGGCTTTCTGCAGAGCCAGTGCCGCATCAGGTGCGTCACCTGCGATGATGCAGCCATTCTGCGCCCCTTTCTCACGCAGCAGACGGGTCAGCTTACGGGTATCGATATCGGCGATCGCCACAATGTTGTGACGCTTCAGATAGTCAGACAGACCTTCTTCATTACGGAAGTTGCTGGCAATCAGCGGCAGGTCGCGGATGACCAGGCCCTGAGCATGAACTTCGGAAGATTCTTCATCAGCGGCGTTAGTGCCGACATTGCCGATATGAGGATAAGTAAGAGTGACGATCTGGCGGGAATAGGAGGGATCTGTGAGGATTTCTTGATAACCGGTCATAGAAGTGTTGAAAACGACTTCCCCCACTGCCGATCCTTCCGCCCCAATGGCCCGACCGTGGAATTGGGTTCCGTCTTCCAGAACCAATAGCGCTGACTTAATCAAAACGTCCTCCAGGGAATAAACAGTCACAATATCTGCATATTAATTCATTTCACTAGCCTGAATCAATGCAAAAACCGCGTGAACTGCCGATTTTTGGCAAATTGCGCGCATTCTAATGATCGGCCTGCTCAATGTCTACCCTGAGGACCACTTTTTCTTACTTTTTTAGCCAACTGAACAGAATTTCGGAAGATTTACACTGAAAAGGGGAGCTTTCTGGCTAATAAAATCGGTTGCCTGAAGAAATGAAATAAAAACTGGCTCCAGCGGAGCAAAAAACCAGACCAAATGGTCAAAAACGGAGTTTTGAGGATAACAAAAAAGAGAAAACACTTACTTTTAATCACTTCATTATAAAACAAAACCAAAACACCAAATTTCAGATAAAATAAAGGGCAATAAAATTATTGCCCAGTTAATCATAAACTTATGATTGAAATAACCACATCACGATGGTCGAAACACACTACAGATTCTCTAAATTCAGCACATCGCGCATATCATAAAGACCTGTTTTACGCGAGTTAAGCCACTGAGCCGCACGAACCGCACCATTTGCGAACGTCATACGACTGGAAGCCTTGTGGGTAATCTCTACACGTTCACCGATATCGGCAAACATCGCCGTATGTTCACCCACGATATCGCCAGCACGGATGGTGGCAAAACCGATGCTGTTCGCCACACGCTCTCCGGTAAAGCCTTCGCGCGCGTACACCGCATGCTCTTTCAGATCCCAGTTCATGGCATCAGCAATCGCTTCTCCCATGGCCAGCGCGGTGCCTGACGGCGCATCCACTTTGTGGCGATGATGCGCCTCGACAATTTCTATATCGGCATAATCGCCCATAACTTTTGCTGCTTTTTCCAGCAACTTCAGCACCAGGTTAACCCCGACGCTAAAATTAGCGGCGAAAACAATGCCAATCTCTGCTGAAGCCGCTTTAATCGCGGCTTTGCCCGCATCATCAAAACCGGTGGTGCCAATCACGATGGCTTTCTGGTGCTGACGGCAAAATGCCAGGTATTCCAGCGTGCCTTCCGGGCGGGTGAAGTCGATCAGAATGTCGAAATCATTCACTACCGCGTCGAGGTTATCGCTGATCTGTACGCCAGTCGCGCCGATACCGGCCAGCTCTCCCGCATCACTACCCACCAGTGATGAACCAGCACGCGCCAGCGCGGCACCGAGGCGAACACCTTCTGCCTGATGTGTCGCCTGGATCAGCTGGCGGCCCATACGTCCAGGTGCGCCGACAATGGCAATACGGATTTCTGCATGACTCATATTTCTTTCCTGACTGTCTGTGCTTGCAAGCAAGGCTAAGAGGTTAACGAGGTGGCTACATTTGCGCCACAACAAACACTATATAATTAGAATATTACGTCAGTGGCGAGGGATTATCAGTAAAACAAATTACAGGAAGGGGAAATGGAGGGCTGGAGAGTCCCTTCTATCGTAAAACCGGGGGAGGTCAGGATGGGTGAGCACAAGGCTCTGTACTTGTCCCTTCCCCCGTAAAACGGGGGGAGGGAGACTAAACAGCTCCGCCGTAACAAGACAACGGAAAATTAATCGACCTGCTTCACTTCAACACGCAGTTCTTTCGGGACTTCAAAAACAATATTCTCTTCACGGCCAATCAGCTCGATTGCCGCTTCGCCACCGAACTCACGCAGGCGGCTGATCACTTCCTGCACCAGAATATCCGGCGCGGAAGCCCCCGCAGTCACACCGACACAGCTTACGCCTTTGATCCACTCTTCCTGGATATCATCCGCCGAGTCGATCAGTCGCGCCAGTTTACCGGCACGCTGCGCCAGTTCCGCCAGACGGTTGGAGTTGGACGAGTTCTTCGACCCTACCACCAGCACCACATCGGCATCCCGCGCCAGTGTGCGTACCGCTTCCTGGCGGTTGGTGGTGGCATAGCAAATATCATCTTTGCGCGGACCGACGATTTTCGGGAAGCGCTGACGCAGGGCGTCAATCACATCCGAGGTATCATCCACCGACAACGTGGTTTGCGTCATAAAGCACAGGTTATCTTCGTTTTTCACCTGCAGTTTCAACACATCAGCGGGCGACTCCACCAGGTACATACCCCCTTGCGGGTTACTGTACTGGCCCATGGTGCCTTCCACTTCCGGGTGCCCGGCATGGCCAATCAAAATCGCTTCTGTACCTTTGCGACTGGCACGCGCCACTTCCATATGCACTTTGGTCACCAGCGGACAGGTGGCATCAAACAGCATCGTAAGATCGCGCGCGCGCGCTTCAGCGCGTACCGCCTGTGACACGCCGTGCGCGGAGAAGATCAGGATCGAACCATCCGGCACTTCGGCGATCTCTTCAATAAAGATCGCGCCGCGTTCACGCAGACTATTCACCACATAGCGGTTATGCACCACTTCGTGGCGCACATAGATCGGGGCGCCATACATCTCCAGCGCCCGCTCCACAATACTGATGGCGCGATCAACGCCCGCGCAGAAACCACGTGGGTTAGCCAGCAGAATTTGCATCGGTGCCCTCCAGTACCGGATCGATCTCCAGTACCTCGATATCAAACTGAATGGTTTGTCCTGCCAGCGGATGATTAAAGTCCACGGTAATCGAATCACCCGAAATATCACGAATTACGCCTGGCATTTCGTTACCGCCCATGCCAGTAAACAGCATAATGGTGCCCACTTCCGGCTCACCCGCCTGCATAAAATCACGGCGGGAGAAATACTGGATCATATCCGGACTTGCCGCACCAAATGCGGATTCCGGCGGCAGGCTGAACTGGTGTTTGTCACCCACGTTCAGCCCCAGCAGCGCCTGCTCCAGACCTTCCGACAGGCTGCCATCGCCAAGGCGAAACAGCGCCGGTTTGCCATTGGCGCGGGTGGATTCCGCCGTTGAACCATCTTCCAGCTTCAGGGTGAAATGCACCAGCACCGCACTGTCATGCTGCACAGAATCCGTCATGCCCTACCCTTTCTCTTGAGTCTGCTTGCCGGACGGGGTCAGGAACCCTTCCAGCACAATCAGCGCGGCACCAATACAGATGCCGCAGTCGGCGATGTTGAAGGTGGCAAAGTGCCAGTCGCCTACATAGAAGTCGATAAAATCGACCACAAAGCCGTGATACGCGCGATCAAACAAGTTACCCAGCGCGCCGCCCATAATCAGCGCGTAGGCAATATTGTTCAGCTTCTGGCTGGCCGCCGTGCGATACATCATCACCAACAGTGCGATCACAATCGCAATCGCGATGCCGGCAAAGAAGAAGCGCTGCCAGCCACCTTTATCGGCGAGGAAACTAAACGCCGCGCCGTAGTTACGGGCATAGAAAATATTAAAATGCGGCATCACCGGAATCGACTCATGCAGCATCAGATTATTTAAAATCCACATCTTGCTGCCGAAGTCGATGGCAATCACCACCAGCACCAGCCACAGCCAGCGCAGTCCTGTCGATAAAAGTGGCTTACGCATCAGGCAAATTTACGCTCTTCGCCGTTTCCGGCTACGTTAGTAACACAGCGCCCGCAAACATCCGGGTGCTCCGCATTCTGACCAATGTCAGTAGTGTAATGCCAGCAGCGCGGACATTTCTCGCCTTCTGCTTTATGCAGCGCGATTTTCAGACCTTTTAACACATCGCTCTGCTGGGCTTCTTCCGTCGCCAGCGCGTAATCCGCAACCTGAGCGCCGGAGGTCAGCAGCACAAAGCGCAGCTCATCACCGAGGCTGTGCAGTTTGCCCGCCAGTTCAGCATCCGCATACAGAGTCACGGTCGCTTCCAGAGAACCACCGATGCGCTTATCCGCACGCGCCTGCTCAATCACGCGGTTCACTTCGCCACGCACTTTCAGCAGTTCCGCCCAGTAAGCATCGTTCAGTGCTTCGTCATCGGCAAGGCCGAACAGACCATCAAACCACTCTTCAGTAAACACGTACTGCGCGCGTTTGCCTGGCAGGTAAGCCCAGATTTCGTCAGCGGTGAACGACATGATTGGCGCCATCCAGCGCACCAGCGCTTCAGCGATATACCACAGTGCGGTCTGGCAGCTGCGACGCGCCAGGCCATCGGCTTTCACCGTGTACTGACGGTCTTTGATGATATCGAGATAGAACGAGCCCATCTCAATCGAGCAGAACTGCATCAGACGCTGTACCACTTCGTGGAAATCGTAGTTCGCGTAAGACGCGATGATATCGTCCTGCGCGGCTTTCGCACGGCCCACCGCCCAGCGATCCAGCAGCACCATCTCTTCGGGTTTCACCATATCGGTTTCCGGGTTGAAACCGTTCAGGTTCGCCAGCAGGAAACGTGCGGTGTTACGGATACGGCGATAAGCATCAGCAGAACGCTTCAGAATTTCATCGGATACCGCCATTTCACCGGAGTAATCGGTAGAAGCGACCCACAGACGCAGAATATCCGCGCCCAGTTTGTCCATCACGTCCTGTGGTGCGACGGTGTTACCGATAGATTTCGACATCTTGCGGCCCTGACCATCCACGGTGAAACCGTGAGTCAGTACCTGGCGATATGGCGCTTTGCCTTTCATCGCGGTGGAGATCATCAGTGAGGACATGAACCAGCCACGATGCTGGTCAGAACCTTCCAGATACATATCGGCACTGTGACCAGAGAACTCAGGACGCACATCGACCACGGAAGAGTGAGTCGATCCGGAGTCAAACCAGACGTCCAGCGTATCCGGCACTTTCACGTAGTTGTCAGCTTCGGCACCCAGCAGCTCTTTCGCGTCCAGATCCCACCAGGCCTGAATACCGTCGACTTCCACGCGTTTCGCGACTTCTTCCATCAGTTCCAGCGTGCGCGGATGCAGCTCTTCGCTGTCTTTATGGACGAACAGCGCCATCGGCACACCCCAGGTGCGCTGACGGGAGATACACCAGTCAGGACGGTTCGCCACCATCGCTTCGATACGCGCCTGGCCCCAGTCCGGGATCCACTGCACGCCTTTGATCTCTTTCAGTGACTGCGCACGCAGACCTTTCTGATCCATGCTGACAAACCATTGTGGCGTCGCGCGGAAGATGATCGGCGTTTTATGACGCCAGCAGGACGGGTAGCTGTGTTGCAGTTTCTCAACATGCAGCAGACCGCCTTTCTCGCGCAGCAGCTCAACGATCATATCGTTGGCTTTGAATACGTTAACGCCATCCAGGGTCGGATAAGTGCCGGCCACATAGGCACCGTCTGGACCAACCGGGTTAGCGGTTTCCAGACCATATTTCTGACCAATCACATAGTCATCAGGACCGTGACCAGGCGCGGTATGTACCGCACCCGTACCGGCATCAAGCGTCACGTGCTCGCCCAGTACCACCGGCACATCAAAGCTGAGGAATGGATGCTGGAAGCGCATCAGTTCCAGCGTGGCGCCGGTGGTGGAACCCAGCACCTGCCACTCGCTGACGCCTGCGCGTTTCAGCACGCTCTCGACCAGATCTTTGGCAAGGATCAGCGCTTTGCCGTCGATCTGCACCAGCTGATACTCAAATTCAGGATGCAGCGAGATTGCGCGGTTAGCCGGCATGGTCCACGGAGTGGTGGTCCAGATCACCAGCGCGATCGGGCCATTAACGTTGCTGGCGCCGAATTTCGCCGCCACCGCCTCGCGGTCGCTGGCGTTAAACATGACATCAATAGATGGGGAAGTTTTGTCGTAATACTCAACTTCCGCTTCCGCCAGCGCAGAACGGCAGTCCAGACACCAGTGCACCGGCTTCGCACCTTTGTGCAGATGGCCGTTGCCGATGATTTTACCCAGCGCACGGATGATGTTGGCTTCGGTCTGGAAGTTCATCGTCAGGTATGGACGTTCCCAGTCGCCGAGCACGCCAAGACGGATAAAGTCTTTCTTCTGACCTTCCACCTGTTCAGCGGCGTATTTGCGGCAGGCAGCACGGAATTCCGCGGCGCTCACTTTCTCGCCCGGCTTACCGATCATCTGTTCAACTTTATGCTCAATAGGCAGACCGTGGCAGTCCCAGCCTGGCACATACGGCGAATCGTAGCCCGCCATGCCTTTGGACTTCACAATAATGTCTTTCAGAATCTTGTTAACTGAGTGACCAATATGAATGCTGCCGTTAGCGTACGGAGGGCCATCGTGCAGAATAAAGGTTTTTTTCCCTTTTTTGGCCGCGCGGATGATGCCGTACAGATCGTCATCAGTCCAGCGTTGCAGCATTCCCGGTTCGCGTTTGGCCAGATCGCCACGCATTGGGAACCCCGTTTCCGGCAAATTCAGGGTTGATTTATAGTCACTCATCAGATTCTCGGTTCCATTGGTCGGTTTTGGTTTTTTAAACCGGTGTTTTCAGCCCAAAATAATGTCGGGCGGTCACCACATCTTTAGCAATTTGCTCTTTTAACGCATCGAGCGAAGCAAAACGCTGCTCGCTGCGGATTTTTTCGCGGATCACCACATCGATATGGCGTCCGTACAGGTTCATTGCAACATCCAGCAGATGCACTTCCAGCTGCTGACGTATGCCGGCCACCGTCGGTCGGGTGCCGATATTCGCCACACCGGGCAATGGCTGATCGCCCAGCCCGTGCACTTCCACCGCGTAGACGCCTTTCACGGGCGATACCGTGCGGCGTAGCGGGATATTTGCCGTGGGGAAGCCAATAGTGCGGCCCAGCGCATCGCCATGCACGACACGGCCAGAAATGCTGAAGGGATGGCCAAGCAGCGACCCGGCCAGCGCCAGCTGGTCTTCCGCCAGCGCCTGGCGTACCGCCGTGCTGCTGACGCGCCTGCCATCTTCGCAGAAGGTCTGGGTGCTGCTGACATCAAAGCCATATTCAGCGCCAGCTTTCTGTAATAACAGGAAATCCCCTTCACGACCAGCGCCAAAACGGAAATCATCGCCCACGGCGAGGAACTTCACGCCCAGCTTGCCGACCAGCAGATCGGCGATAAAACTCTGCGCGCTCTGAGCGGCAAAACGGTGATCGAAACGGGCGCACAGCACTGCATCCACGCCTGCCTGTTCCAGATAACGCAATTTTTCGCGCAGACGCGTCAGGCGCGCCGGGGCTTTATCAGCGGCAAACAGTTCCAGCGGATGAGGCTCAAACAGCATTACCATCACCGGTAAACCACGTTGTCGTCCTTCGTCGCACAGACGCGCTAACAGGGCCTGATGACCGCGATGGACGCCATCAAAGTTGCCAATGGTCAGCACGCAGCCGCGATGCTGTTCCCGAATATTATGTATGCCGCGGATAAACTTCATGGCAGGCTCAAATTAATGGAAATCGGCGGATTATACCTTGTACAGCGGTTAAGGTTAACCCGCGATTGAACCGTTTGAGGGATTCTCAACGGGATTTCCGCACGGAAGCGCCTGTGTGGGGGACAGATACGAATAATTTTCTGCCGAAAGACTGTATTCGCATCACTGATGCTGGTAGAATCCTGCGCCATCACAACGTAATCGAGCGCTGACGTACAACGGCGCTTATTTGCACAAATCCATTGACAAACGAAGGCTAAAAAGGCATATTCCTCGGCCTTTGAATTGTCCTCAATAGTATATTTGGGAGTTGGACCTTGGCTAATATCAAATCAGCTAAGAAACGCGCCGTAACATCTGAGAAGCGCCGCAAGCACAACGCTAGCCGTCGTTCTATGATGCGTACTTTTGTTAAGAAAGTATACGCGGCCATCGCTGCTGGCGATAAAGAAGCTGCACAGAACGCATTTAACGAAATGCAACCAATCGTGGACCGTCAGGCTGCTAAAGGTCTGATCCACAAAAACAAAGCTGCACGTCATAAAGCAAACCTGACTGCACAGATCAGCAAACTGGCTTAATGCTAACTTACTAATCAGCTTTGGAAAAAACCGGCTTAACGCCGGTTTTTTTACGTCTGTGCAAAATAGTCGTTTACTGCGCGTCGGCCATACTGCGTTACAACCTCCTCCAAATGCTCTTGTGTGCCACAACCGTTTGCTGCGCGTCGGCCATACTGCGTTAAAAACCTCCTCCAAATGCTCACGTACTGAAGTACGCTGCGCTTTGTCGTCAATTTTTGCCTGGCCTGGCCTTTGCTCGCTGCACTACGATCGCGTTACGGGAATCGCGTTACGTGGATCGCGCTATGAAGAAAATAACCCGCTAAAATCCTTATTGCAGATGCGCTGCACCGCCGGGTGCTGGATCATCCGTTCGGCGAAAATCACGTGATACTCCTCCATCACGCTCTCAATCCGACCAATCTCGACAATCTCCTCATCCCGATAGATATCCTGGCCATACAGTGATGGGGCAACAAAGATAGCGTTGTTCGCTGCGCCAAATGCTTTCATTAACGCCGCATCATCGAACTCCCCGAGGATCTCCACCGCTATTCCCTGCGACTGGAACCAGTTCAGCAGCTTGCGTCCCAGCATTGAACGACGGCCCGGGATCAGCAGACGACGCTGCTGCAGACAGGCAGGAAAGGGTTTATCCGGTAACGGTCGTGTACACCAGAAACTGACGCCGCACTCGCCGAGCTTGACGGAAAACAGCCCTTCCTGCTGTGTGGAATCAATCGGACAGTCAGAGAGGATCATATCCAGCTTATGCTGGCTCAGCTGCTCCAGCAGCATCTCATGAGTGGATTCAAAACAGCGCAGGTGGATCTTCTCATCCTCCTCCACCGCGGTTTCCAGCACCTGACTCACCAGCCGCTTCGATAACGCATCAGCCACACCGACATCAAACAGCAGGTTTGACTCTTTGCGGTAGTTGACGATATCAAGAATCTCCTGGCTGAGGGTAAACATGCGGTCGGCATAGCGAAACACCAGCTGTCCGAGTTCGGAGGGCACCACGCCGCGTCCCTGGCGCTTAAACAGTTTCCCCTGCAGGCGCTCTTCCAGCGCCTTAATCTGTCCGGTGATAGTCTGCGGCGTCAGAAACAGCGCTTCCGCCACACCGACAATCGACCCCTCTTTGCACACCTGCCAGAAGTAATAGAGATGGTTGTAATTAATATGGGACATACGCACCGCTACGCTCCTTTGCCTGCCTCGCCCTGAGATCCAGCTTAATGCATAAACCGGAAGAAAAAACGCGACCAACCAGCGAAGTTGGCCACGCGGTTTATTTCAGTTTTAGCCGCAGCAGCAGATAGCCCAGCACGGCAGAGGCCAGCGAGCCCAGCAAAATGCCCAGTTTTGCCAGCGTAATCAGCGCGGGATCGACATCGCTGTAAGCCAGCGAAGCGATAAAGATCGACATGGTAAAGCCGATACCGCACAACACACCAATCGCCATAATATTCGACAGCGTCGTGCCCTGCGGCAGCTTCGCCACGCCGGATTTCACCGCCAGCCAGCAAAACAGGGTTATGCCCAGCGGCTTGCCGAGCAGCAGACCGGCCATAATCCCCAGCGGCAGTAATGAGAAAAGATCGCTGACGGAGACACCACTCAGCACCACGCCGGCATTGGCGAAGGCGAACAGCGGCAGAATCAGCCAGCTCACCCAGGGATGCAGGCCGTGCTCAAGCTGTTCCGCAGGCGAGTGGCCGTCTTTACCGGTCAGTGGAATAAACAGGCCCACCATCACCCCAGCCAGCGTGGCATGAACGCCCGATTTCAGCACCGCCACCCACAGCACCATGCCGACCAGCAGATACACCGAGGTACGACGCACATTCGCCAGATTCAGTACCAACAGGGCCACCAGTGCCAGCGCGGCCACGGCAAGTGACTGCATTGACAGTTCGCTGGTATAAAACAGCGCGATAATCACTATCGCCCCGAGATCATCGATAATCGCCAGCGCCAGCAAAAACACTTTCAGCGCTGGCGGCACACGGTTGCCCAGCAGAGCCAGAATTCCCAGCGCAAAGGCGATATCCGTCGCGGTCGGGATCGCCCAGCCACTGCGTACCACTTCATCGCTACCGTTAAACAGCAGGAACAGCAATGCAGGCACCAGCATACCGCCGAGCGCGGCAATCAGCGGGAAGATGGCCTGCTCACGGCGCGCCAGTGCGCCCACCTTCAGCTCTCGTTTGACTTCAAGGCCAATTGCCAGGAAGAACAGCGCCATCAGCGCATCATTAATCCACAGCAACAGGTTTTTACTGATATCCAGCGCACCAAAACGAAACCCGACTGGCTGCGCCAGCAGCGCCAGATATCCCTGCTGCGTCGCCGCGCTGTTCGCCAGTATCATCGCCAGTGCAGCGGCAATAATCAGCACAACCCCACTGGTGGCCTCATTTTTCACTAATCTTTGAATGCTTATCCACATCGTTTCGTTCCCTGCCTGTGACTTGTTCTGCAACAGGACTAAGGATACGCGCTTTGAGAATTCGAAAATAACAGTTTATTTAGGGATAATTGCTCGGGATTACCGAGTAATTTCTGTATCAGGCAGGGAAAAATACGCTCGTCAGGACAAAACAAAACCGGCCTGCTCTGCAGGCCGGTTTACGCTTAAACGGAGAAAAAACCTTAGCGGGTTAAGTCATCAAAGAATTTTTTCACACCGTCGAAGAAGCTTTTGGAACGCGGGCTGTTTTTCTCGCCGCTTGGACCGCCAAAGCTCTCTTCCAGCTCACGCAACAGTGCTTTTTGTTTTTCGTTCAGGCTGACAGGCGTTTCCACCACTACACGGCACAGCAGGTCGCCCTGACTGCCACCACGTACCGATTTCACCCCTTTGCCACGCATACGGAACAGTTTGCCGGTCTGCGTTTCTGATGGGATCTTCAGGTTGACGCGACCATCCAGCGTAGGCACTTCAATCTCACCGCCCAGCGCTGCCATGGCAAAGTTGATCGGCACTTCGCAGTACAGGTTGTTATCTTCACGTTCGAAGATCGGGTGCTTACGCACCTGCACCTGCACATACAGATCGCCCGCTGGCGCGCCGTGCTCACCGGCTTCGCCTTCACCACTCAGACGAATACGGTCACCGGTATCCACACCCGCCGGGATTTTCACCGACAGGGTTTTCGATTTCTCGACACGACCATGACCGTGGCAGGCATTGCACGGATCTTTAATCACTGAACCGCGACCGTGACAGGTCGGACACGCCTGCTGAACGGTAAAGAAGCCCTGACGCATCTGTACCTGGCCCGCACCATGACAGGTTGGACAGGTTTGTGGTTTGGTGCCCGCTTTCGCGCCACTGCCGTGGCAGACGTCACACTCTTCCAGCGTCGGGATACGGATCTCTTTGGTCACGCCGCGCACGGCCTCTTCCAGCGTGAGCTCCATGTTGTAGCGTAAATCAGCGCCGCGAGCGGCACGCTGCTGACGGCGGCCTCCGCCAAAAATATCGCCAAATACGTCGCCAAAGATATCGCTGAAGTCAGCACCGCCGCCGCCAAAGCCACCACCACCGAAACCGCCGCCACCGCCCTGTTCAAAGGCAGCATGGCCGTACTGATCGTACGCCGCGCGTTTTTGTGCATCGGTGAGGATTTCGTACGCTTCCTTGACCTCTTTAAACTGGGTCTCCGCGTCTTTATCGCCCTGGTTGCGGTCAGGATGGTACTTCATCGCCAGGCGTTTGTAGGCCTTTTTGATTTCACGCTCTTCCGCTGATTTCGGAACGCCTAAAACCTCGTAATAGTCTCTTTTCGCCATTATTCGTGTTCCTGCCCTTCACATGCCTGCACGGGCGTGGAGTTATCCTACGCCCGTGCCGGTTACCAACAACAGTGGGGTTGCCCCCACCGCAGTGCCCGCTCAGGGCAATTATTTCTTGTCGTCTTTGACTTCTTCGAACTCAGCGTCAACCACGTCATCGTCTTTCTTCGCCGATGCGTCGCCCGCGTCTGCACCGCCAGCCTGTGCCTGCTGCTGAGCAAATTCCATCAGCTTGCCAGCGACCTGCATCAGTGCCTGCATTTTGGCTTCGATCTCAGCTTTATCTTCGCCTTTCAGCGCAGTGTTCAGATCGGTCAGAGCCGCTTCGATTGGCGCTTTGTCGTCTGCTGGCAGTTTATCGCCTGCTTCGTCCAGCTGCTTACGCGTGCTGTGCGCCAGATGATCGGCCTGGTTACGGATCTGTACCAGCTCTTCGAACTTACGGTCAGCTTCAGCATTCGCTTCCGCATCGCGGACCATTTTCGCGATTTCGTCTTCATTCAGACCAGAAGAAGCCTTGATGGTGATCTTCTGCTCACGACCGCTGTTTTTGTCTTTAGCAGACACGTGCAGAATACCGTCAGCATCGATGTCAAAGGTGACTTCGATCTGTGGCATGCCACGCATCGCTGGTGCGATACCATCGAGGTTGAACTGGCCCAGGGATTTGTTATCCGCTGCACGTTTACGCTCGCCCTGCACCACGTGAATGGTCACCGCAGACTGGTTATCTTCCGCTGTTGAGAACACCTGACTGTGTTTAGTCGGGATAGTGGTGTTCTTGGTAATCAGCGGAGTCATCACGCCGCCCATGGTTTCGATACCCAGAGACAGTGGCGTCACGTCCAGCAGCAGAACGTCTTTCACGTCGCCCGCCAGCACGCCACCCTGAACCGCAGCACCAACAGCAACCGCTTCGTCCGGGTTCACGTCTTTACGTGGTTCTTTACCAAAGAATTCAGCCACTTTCGCCTGAACCATTGGCATACGTGTCTGACCACCGACCAGAATCACGTCGTTGATATCAGAAACGGACAGGCCCGCATCCTGCAGTGCAACTTTCAGCGGCTCGATTGAACGGGTCACCAGGTCTTCGACCAGTGATTCCAGTTTCGCACGGGTCACTTTGATGTTCAGGTGCTTAGGACCGGTCGCATCCGCCGTGATGTACGGCAGGTTAACGTCGGTCTGCTGTGCAGAAGAAAGCTCGATTTTCGCTTTTTCTGCCGCTTCTTTCAGACGCTGCATCGCCAGTGGATCGTTGTGCAGATCGATGCCCTGATCTTTCTTAAACTCAGCCACCAGGTAGTTAATCAGACGGCTGTCGAAGTCTTCACCACCGAGGTGAGTATCACCGTTGGTTGCCAGCACTTCGAAGGTTTTTTCGCCGTCAACTTCATCGATTTCGATAATAGAGATATCGAAAGTACCGCCACCCAGGTCGTAAACCGCGATAGTACGGTTGCCGACTTCTTTGTCCAGGCCATAAGCCAGTGCAGCAGCGGTAGGTTCGTTAATAATACGTTTTACTTCCAGACCTGCGATACGGCCGGCATCTTTGGTTGCCTGACGCTGCGCATCGTTAAAGTAGGCCGGAACAGTGATAACCGCTTCAGTGACTGGCTCACCCAGGTAATCTTCCGCCGTTTTCTTCATTTTTTTCAGCACTTCAGCAGAGATCTGCGGCGGTGCCATTTTCTGGCCTTTCACATCCAGCCACGCATCACCGTTGTCTGCTTTAGTGATCTGGTAAGGCATGATTTTCAGGTCACGCTGCACTTCTTCATCTTCGAAGCGGCGACCGATCAGGCGCTTAATTGCAAACAGGGTGTTCTGCGGGTTAGTCACAGCCTGACGTTTAGCAGGCTGACCAACCAGAGTTTCACCGTCCTGCGTGTAGGCAATAATCGAAGGCGTGGTGCGATCGCCTTCCGCATTTTCCAGCACGCGTGCTTTGGTGCCATCCATGATTGCGACACAAGAGTTGGTTGTACCCAGGTCAATACCAATAATCTTACCCATCTAAACGTCTCCCACTAAAATTCGTCAATTCGTTATTCATCTGACTGTGAACCTGTTATGCGGGCGAATTATTCGGTTTCAATGCCTTTCATTCGCTTTTTTTCTGGTCCAACAGCGTTGGATGACAACTAGATGGGGCCGCTTGTCAGCGCATCAAGGGTTAAAACTAAAAAAATTTTCGTTTTTCACCAAAAAATGGGAAGCGAAGAGTGCAGAACGTGGTGGAAAGCGAATGAGTTTGCACTCACCGCCCCTTTCGACGCCGGTTGAAAAAGGCAGAGGCAGGGAAGGAAGGCACCGATTGTCCCCTTCCCCCGCTGTACGGTCCGGGGACATTGCAGACAGGTGTTCGGGGACATGGTGAACACTTTTTAACATCCTTTACCCATGGTGA
>NZ_CBFFRK010000060.1:0-26175 GCF_965644245.1 Erwinia sp. V71 | reverse complement strand
GTTCCGGCAGCCTTCAGTGGTCTTTGCAGAGTTAAGACAGGCGGCTTAGCGTTGCACTTCGAACTTGAATCCGCCAAACACCATTGTTGTAATGTCATATAAACAGCCCAGAAAAAGTAATAATTTAAGACCGCGGCTTTTGACTTTCGCGGGTAAAAACCGTTCTAATCGTTGCCTGAGTTTACTGGTTAGGGTCGACAAAATGAAGAAAGCACGCAGCATTGCGTTACTCTCTGCATGTTTATTTTGGCACGCCGCCTGGGCCGATCCCGAGCCGCAGGACCGTGCCGAACACATGCCCACCGCCCCTTACCTGCTGGCCGGTGCGCCAACCTTCGATATGACCATTGGTCAGTTCCGCGAGAAATATAATCTGGCCAATCCTGGACTGCCGATCAGCGAATACCGCGCCATCGACAGTCGTGGCGATAAAAGCAACCTGACGCGCGCGGCCAGCAAGATTAACGAAAATCTGTATGCCTCCACGGCACTGGAGCAGGGTACAGGAAAAATCAAGACCTTACAGATTACCTGGCTGCCGATTCCCGGGCCGGAAGAGAAGAGCGCGCGCGATAAAGCGTTGTCTTATATGGTGGCGATGCTGCGCTTTTTTGCGCCGAATATTTCCGCCGACGATGCCACTAAACGGCTGAATAATTTACTGAATAAAGGTAAAGGATCGCGCTATTTCGCCCAGACAGAGGGCGCTCTGCGCTTTGTGGTGGCGGATAATGGTGAAAAAGGCCTGACATTCGCCGTAGAGCCGATAAAACTGTCGCTGGCGGGACCGTAACGGCGCGGCCAAATATGACGAAAAGCAAAGCCTTTCGGGATTTAGATCTCTATACTGTCTGGCAGACATCACTGCCGTCAGGCAGTGCTATTTAAAAGTATCGCGTTAAGCGTGGAGGATATGATGCGACATCCATTAGTGATGGGTAACTGGAAACTGAACGGCAACAAACACATGGTCAACGAGTTGATCGAAGGTCTGCGTAAAGAGCTCAGCACCGTTGATGGTTGCGGCGTAGCTATCGCACCACCGGTGATGTATCTGGATCAGGCTAAACACGCCATTTCCGGTAGCCACATCGCACTGGGTGCACAGAACGTTGACGTTAACCTGTCTGGCGCATTCACCGGTGAAGTTTCTGCTGAGATGCTGAAAGATGTCGGCGCACAGTACATCATTATCGGCCACTCTGAGCGCCGTACTTATCACAAAGAGAGCGATGAGTTTATCGCGAAAAAATTCGCTGTGCTGAAAGCAGCCGGTCTGATCCCGGTACTGTGCATCGGTGAAACCGAAGCTGAAAACGAAGCGGGCAAAACCGAAGAAGTGTGCGCACGTCAGATTGACGCCGTGCTGGAAACTCAGGGCGCAGAAGCGTTCAAAGGCGTGGTTATCGCTTACGAACCCGTCTGGGCGATCGGTACTGGCAAGTCTGCTACCCCTGCACAGGCGCAGGCAGTACATAAATTCATTCGTGACCACATCGCGAAGAAAGATGCTGCTATCGCTCAGCAGGTGATCATTCAGTACGGCGGTTCTGTAAACGATAAAAACGCTGCAGAGCTGTTTACTCAGCCAGATATCGATGGCGCGCTGGTTGGCGGCGCTTCACTGAAAGCCGATGCGTTTGCGGTGATCGTGAAAGCGGCTGCGGCAGCGAAGAAGTAAGTTGATGTTTTGGGAGCCATTTGTGGCTCCCAATATATTGTCTGGTCGTCTGCAAAACCGAGACACTCGGGGCGACCATCCCGCGTTCCTCCGCGGACAAGCCGCTCCGGAGCCATCGGAATGTTTCCCCTGTTATTTAACTCTTGTGTTGCCTGAGAATACGTTTAAATACTCATTACCCTGCTGCAAAATCTCACAGTCGTGATCCTGAATCTCTTCCGCTGAACCCCGGTTTAATTTCAGCCAGTTACGCTCCACCGCCATCAATACCAGACGGCCATCCGGCAACGTCGCCAGCGCCATACCATATTGCCCCATCTGTGTTCGCGCCGCAGGCACCTCGCTCGCCAGACGAATAAACACCGCCTCTTGCGCCAGTTGTTCGGGAGTTAACGTACGCAACAGATACGGGTGGCGCAGCAGCGTCTGTGCCTGCCAGCGCTCAGTCAGTGAGGGCGCCAGCTGGTCAAGCTGCTGCCGTATATCGCGGCGCAGGCAGGAGATATGCACATGCAGCTGATTCTGGGTGCGGCCATATTGCGCGTTAATTGTCAGGGAGATCGCGCTGTCGGCCACCGGCGCAGCACGTTTCGCTGCCAGCAGGTGGCGATGCTGCCAGGCGAGCAGAAAGAAGTTGGGCGTGTCAGGATTCAGCAGCTGCGGGCTTTCCATGCCACTGATCTTCGCCACCGGCAGCAGCAGATACTGCAATGGCCCGTTGCGATCTTTCAGCGTGACGTAACCCCCGGCGGTGTCCACCTGCTGGCAGGGAGCGGGATTAGCATGCTGTTGCTGGCCGGGTACGCATTTTTCACTGACAATCTGCCACAGTGCATCGGCGTTGCGATGAAAATGAAAAGCGGCCAGCGCCAGACCGGAAACCATCACCACTAACAGCAGCGCAATAACGTTTATGGCGCGTTTTTTTCCCTGCATTACCTTTTACCTGTCATTCAGCAATGATCGTCGCTGAAGCCAGCATAAACGGCATCTGTTACAGAAGGAAGGAGGGGTAAAAGGGGATAACTACGAGAAATGACGCCGCAGCAGGCTGCCTGCAACGGCGTAACGGGGATTAACGCTTCATGATCTGGTCGTAGCTGCCACCTTCAGAGAAGTGGGTTTTCTGTGCTGCCGTCCAGCCACCGAATTTATCGTCGATAGTGAACAGGTTGACCGGCTTAAAGGTGCTGGCATATTTTTTCGCCACTTCCGCATCGCGTGGGCGGTAGTAGTTCTGCGCAGCAATCTCCTGGCCCTCTTTCGAGTAGAGATATTTCAGGTAAGCATCCGCTACTTTGCGCGAATCACGCTCATCCACCACTTTATCCACCACCGAAACGGTTGGCTCGGCAAGAATCGATTCGCTCGGCGTGATGATTTCAAACTTGTCCTGGCCCAGCTTGTTTACCGCCAGGTACGCTTCATTTTCCCAGGCGATCAGCACATCACCAATACCACGTTCAACGAAGGTGTTGGTGGCACCACGTGCACCGGAGTCCTGCACTTCTACGTTATTGAACAGCTGTTTGACGAATTCCTGCGCTTTAGCCTGATCGCCGTTGTTTTTATCCAGCGCATAGCCCCAGGCCGCCAGGTAGTTCCAGCGTGCGCCGCCAGAGGTTTTCGGGTTCGGGGTAATCACCGCCACACCTGGTTTCACCAGATCTGGCCAGTCATGAATCTGTTTCGGGTTGCCTTTGCGCACCAGGAAAACAATAGTGGACGTGTAAGGCGCGGAGTTGTCCGGCAGGCGTTTGATCCAGTTTTTATCAATGCTGCCACGTTCGGCAATGGCATCAACATCAGACGCCAGCGCCAGCGTCACGACATCGGCTTTGATGCCGTTGATGACAGAAGTCGCCTGCTTGCCTGAACCGCCGTGGGACTGACGAATCACCACATTGTCGCCGGTTTCCTGCTTGTAATGCGCGCTGAAAGCTTTGTTGTACTGCTCGTACAGTTCGCGCGTCGGGTCATAAGAGACGTTCAGCAGCTGAATATCCTTCGCCAGCACGCCGGTTGAAGCCAGTAACAGGGTAAAACCCACACTCCACTTATTCATTGCACATTCTCCCACAATTGTTATGGGCGAAGCGTGACACAAACTCTGCGGCTATTTAAAGAATTAAAAAGTAACTTTTATAACCAAAGTGAATATCAGCATGTATAAGAAAGGCGCTGACGATGCAGCGCCTTTTTTGCTGGTGAAACTCAGTAGAGTTTTTTCGCCATTTCCAGCCAGTCGTTCTTGAACGGGCGCTTCATATTTTCAATGGCGTCGATAATGTCGTGGTGCACCATTTTTTCGTTCTGCACACCGACGCAGCGACCGCCGTAACCCTGCAACAGCAGCTCGATAGCATAAGCGCCCATACGTGACGCCAGGATACGGTCGTAAGCAACCGGCGCACCGCCGCGCTGAATATGGCCCAGCACTGTCGCACGCGTCTCGCGTTTGGTTTCTGCTTCGATATATTTCGCCAGCTCATCGATATCACAGATATGCTCGGTAATCGCCACGATCGCATGTTTTTTACCTTTGGCGATACCGGCTTTAATCTCTGCTACCAGCTCTTCACGGGTGTAAGGGGTTTCCGGTAATACGATAAACTCACAGCCACCAGCAATCGCTGCTGACAGAGTCAGGTCGCCGCAGTAACGGCCCATCACTTCAACGATAGAGATACGCTGATGCGAAGAAGAGGTGTCGCGCAGGCGGTCAATCGCTTCCACTACCGTTTCCAGCGCAGTGAAATAACCGATGGTGTAGTCTGTGCCTGCAACGTCGTTATCGATGGTGCCCGGCAGGCCGATGCACGGGAAGCCCATTTCGGTCAGGCGTTTAGCACCCATATAGGAACCGTCACCGCCAATCACCACCAGCGCATCAATACCGCGCTTTTTCATGTTCTCAATGGCTGTCTGACGCACTTCTTCATTACGGAACTCAGGGAAACGCGCAGAACCGAGGAAAGTACCGCCGCGGTTGATCATATCGGAGACACTGTAGCGGTCCAGACTGACCATACGATCTTCATACAAGCCCAGGTAGCCATCATAAATACCAAACACTTCCAGACCTTCACTCAGCGCCGCGCGGACAACGCCACGGATGGCTGCGTTCATGCCTGGGGCGTCGCCGCCACTCGTCAGTACACCGATTTTCTTAATCATGACAACCTCTGAACTTGTTGATACCAAATGATGAATTCAGTGCGCCAGCAGCTCGCGACGCGCGGGAGACAGCAATGTGAGCCGACCGACTAATAATGACACATAGTATATCAAACACTTTATGCTGAATTGATTCAGGTCAGGCAAGTTTCGGCAAATATTTTTGCTTCACTGCGTGCGGTAATCATTTCATCGGCTATGCGCTTAATATTGTTAGCTTATATCTCAAAAAATCCCTGTCTGTTAGCGGGAACCACGGAACAGGGGTCCTGGTGAATAATGATATCCGCACCGGGAAAACGGCGCAGCAACGCCTGCTCGACCTGCTCCGCCACCAGATGCGCCTGCACCAGCGGTAGATGGTCGTCCATTTCCAGATGCAGCTGAATAAAACGCGTTGGCCCGGATTGCCGGGTGCGCAACTCGTGCGCGCCACGTACCCCAGGCCAGGCAGAGACAATATCAATAATTTCATCGCGCTCCTCATCTGGCAGCGCGCGATCCAGCAACGACTGCACCGCTTCATACCCCATGCGCAGCGCGTTGTAGAGTATCCAGACACCAATACCAAGGGCAAACAACGCATCAGCACGGGCAAAACCATACCAGCTTAGCCCCAGCGCCAGCAGAATCGCCCCATTCATCACCACGTCAGACTGATAGTGCAGCATATCTGCACGAATCGCCTGACTGCGCGTTTTACGCACCACCCAGCGCTGAAATGTCACCAGCACCAGCGTCGAAAACAGCGCGATCACGGTGACAATAATCCCGACCAGCGGCGTATGCAGCGTTTCCGGGCGCGCCAGATGCTGAATACCGGTGAGAAACAGGAACAGTGCCGAACCGGAAATAAACATACTTTGCGCCAGCGCCGCCAGGGATTCTGCTTTGCCATGGCCGAAAGTGTGCTCCGCATCCGCCGGTTGCAGGGAATAGCGCACCACCAGCAGATTGGTCAGTGAAGCGGCAATGTCCACCAGCGAATCCACCAGTGCCGCCAGCACACTGACGGAGCCGGTATACCACCAGGCAAATATTTTGATGATTAACAGTAACGATGCCAGCACTGTGGCCGCGATCGCCGCCCGGTTTACCAGGCGTGCGTATTGTGGATTCATACCGCACTCCGCAGGATAGTTGCCTGTCAGTATACAAAAATTTTTCCCGCCCCAGCACCAGGCGCTGCAGGCCCGATAGTTAAAAGAAAATCAATTGTTAAAAACAGAAAATTCCTGCATATTTCTATCCTGGAAAATGGTATGCATTTTGCTACTTCTCCATCCCCCTTTTTTCAGATTTTTGCTACATTGACAACTCTCTAACGCACACTGCAGGCCGATGTCATGCCCTGGCTTTCCACTGACGATGAACATTTAAGAATCCGCAGTTTGCGCTTTGTGCGTCGCATGTTCCTGATGCGTCAGCTGGGAACATTCCTTTGTTTTCTGCCAATTTTATCGGTTCTGCTGGAGCAGGCTGCCAGTGATCTCACACTGCTGCTGCTGACGGTGAATGCTTTTCTGTGGCCTGCGACCGCGTATATGGCCAGTGTGAAGTCGCGGGATCTGGTGAAGGTTGAACAAATCAGCCTGACTGTCGATACCATCTGGGGCGGGATCTGGATGGCTATCATGGGTATCAGCCCGATTCCCTCGCTGATTATTCTCGCGATTCAGATTTCTGACCGCTACTCGGCGGGGGGCTGGAAGCAGCTCAGGCCAGCGTTGCTCGCCTTTTTTCTGGCATTTGTTATCACCTGGGCGATCTGTGGCTACCCCGTCAGGCTGACGTTCAGCGCGCAAACTGTCTGGCTGACTATCCCGCTGGCAACGGTTTATCTGGTGGCTCTGAGCATCCTTTCCCGCCATCTGACGGTGCGGTTGCGCAATAAAACGCGCGAGCTTGAGCGCGTTGCGCTGCTCGATCCGCGTCTGCATATTCCCAACCGCCGCCTGTTTGAACAACGGCTGGCCAGTACCTTGCTGCAGACGCAGCGCGGTACGATTTCCGCCTATCTGATTTTGCTTGATGTCGATGATTTTAAACAGGTTAATGATAACTATGGCCACGAAGCAGGCGACTTCCTGCTGGCAGAAGTGTCCGACGCGCTGCGCGATGTGATCAGCAGCAAAGACGTACCCGCACGCTTTGGCGGTGACGAACTGGCGGTGATTGTCTACGACAGCAATGAGCGTGCTGTTGCGCAGCTGGCGCGTCTGGTGATTGCCCGCGTCGAGCGGATTCGCCTGCCCAGCGATGAAGTTTATCGCTGCACTATCAGTATGGGCATCGCTGCAGCAAAGGCGGCTTCCTCAACATCCGAATGGCTGCGTAACGCCGACCACGCGCTTTACGATATCAAGAGAAACGGCAAAAACGGCTTCAGCATTTCCCGCAAAGTGGCGAAGGCAAAGCGGACGGTTGAACCGGGAACGGAAGCGTAACTGGCTGCCGTTCACTGCGTGGCTTCCAGGCTGGCAGATCAGTAACGATGTGATAATGCTGGATAAAAAAAAACCCCTCATCATGAGGGGGAAGACAGGGATGGTGTCTATGGCAAGGAAAACAGGGATACTATGTTACTGGTTACTGCCGGTACTACTCACTGCCTGCAGCGGTTGAAAACTGCTGCATGTTCATTAGCTTGCGCAGTTCACTCATGCGCTGCTGATGTCTCTTTTGCAAAACGTTCTGTTGCTCTGGCGTGAGCAGGTGATACATCTGATTACGCACACGGGCCATTTCGACCTGCCGCGCCACCTGTGCCTGCGCTAACTTTTCCGCCTGAGCTTTGACAGCCGCTTCATTAAATTTGTCTGCAATGACAAGGTCATGCATAGTCTCTAAATCGCTGATACTTACCGGAGAACGCTCATGACGCGCCTGCTGCATCAAATCCCGCATTTGCTGTCGCTGCTGCTCTGTCAGTTTGATGCCATCAAACATGTGACTTTGCGGATTTTGCGTCATACTGCGATTCGTTAATCCGTCATCCTGATGCATCTCGTCAATCGTCGTTACGTCTGCTGCCCATGCGCTGGAAGCCGTGACTACCAGAGCTGAAACAAGGACGACGGCGGTTAAGTTGCGCATCGTTCACTCCCGGTTCTTTTCCGTATTTCGATTCAACGAGGTCCACTATACGGAGTGAGCTGCAAACTAGCGTCAGGGGGTGTAAAACTACGTAAAGCGATGGATTGAGGCCATGGGATCAAGGTATTTTGCCTGCGGAGGGAATTAAAACATGAATAAAATCCTGTTGGTTGATGATGACCGCGAATTGACTTCGCTGCTCAAAGAATTGCTGGAAATGGAAGGCTTTGAGGTGGTGGTCGCCAGCGATGGCGAGCAGGCACTCAATGTGCTGGACAGCTCCATTGATTTACTCTTGCTTGACGTGATGATGCCGAAGAAAAACGGTATCGACACTTTGAAAGAATTGCGCCAGCAACACCAGACGCCTGTGATTATGCTGACCGCACGCGGCAGCGAGCTGGATCGCGTTTTAGGGCTTGAACTGGGTGCAGATGACTATCTGCCTAAGCCGTTTAACGATCGTGAGCTGGTGGCGCGTATACGCGCGATTTTGCGCCGCTCCAACTGGAGTGAACAACAGCAACAGCATGACAACAGCTCACCGACGCTGGAAGTCGATCAGCTGCGGCTGAACCCGGGTCGCCAGGAAGCCAGCTTCGACGGCGTCGCGCTCGACTTAACCGGTACGGAGTTCACCCTGCTCTATTTACTGGCGCAGCATCTGGGTCAGGTGGTGTCCCGTGAGCACTTAAGTCAGGAAGTTCTGGGTAAACGGCTGACGCCATTCGATCGCGCAATTGATATGCATATTTCCAACCTGCGCCGTAAATTACCCGATCGCCGTGACGGGCACCCGTGGTTTAAAACCCTGCGCGGTCGCGGATATTTGATGGTTTCAGCAACATGATAAGTAGCTTGACCACCCGCATCTTCGCCATTTTCTGGTTGACCCTGGCGCTGGTGTTGATGCTGGTGCTAATGGTGCCCAAACTGGACTCCCGTCAGATGACCTCGCTGCTCGAAAGTGAGCAGCGTCAGGGCATTATGATTCAGCAGCATGTTGAAGCCGAACTGATGCAGGACCCACCCAACGATTTGATGTGGTGGCGACGACTGTTCCGGGCGATTGATAAATGGGCACCGCCGGGCCAGCGCTTATTGCTGGTGACCAGCGAAGGTCGCGTGATTGGTGCGCAGCACAATGAGATGCAGGTGATCCGCAACTTTATCGGCCAGTCGGATAACGCCGATCACCCGCAGAAAAAGAAATATGGTCGCATCGAGATGGTCGGCCCATTTTCGGTGCGCGATGGCGAAGATAATTATCAGCTGTATATGATTCGCCCGGCGGGCAGTTCGCAGCTGGACTTTATCAATCTGCTGTTTGACCGCCCGTTACTGCTGCTGATTGTCACCATGCTGGTCAGTTCCCCGCTGCTGCTGTGGCTCGCCTGGAGCCTGGCGAAGCCCGCACGTAAGCTGAAGCATGCGGCGGATGAGGTCGCCAGCGGCAACCTGCGCCAGCACCCGGAACTGGAAGCCGGTCCGCAGGAGTTTCTTGCCGCCGGTTCCAGTTTTAACCAGATGGTCAGCGCACTGGAGAGAATGATGACCGCGCAGCAACGCTTGCTGTCGGATATCTCCCATGAGCTGCGCACGCCACTCACTCGCCTGCAGCTGGCGACAGCGCTGATGCGCCGCCGCCACGGTGAAGGCAAAGAGCTGGAGCGTATTGAAACCGAGGCACAGCGGCTGGATGGCATGATCAATGATCTGCTGGTGCTGTCGCGTACCCAGCATAAGAACGCGCTGGTCAGTGAAGCGATGAAGGCCAGTCAGCTGTGGGCTGGTGTACTGGATGACGCCAGATTCGAAGCTGAGCAGATGGGAAAAACGCTGGAAATCCCTTATCCGCCGGGTCCATGGCCGCTGTACGGCAACCCCAATGCGCTGGACAGTGCGCTGGAAAACATTGTGCGTAATGCCCTGCGCTATTCGCATTCACAGATTTCCGTGAGTTTTTCCGTGGATAACCAGGGCATTACCGTGCATGTGGATGACGATGGCCCAGGCGTCAGCCCGGAAGATCGTGAGCAGATATTCCGTCCGTTCTACCGCACCGACGAAGCGCGTGACCGTGAGTCGGGCGGCACCGGGCTGGGGCTGGCGATTGTCGAAACCGCCATTCAGCAGCATCGTGGCTGGGTGAAAGCCGATGACAGCCCGCTGGGCGGTTTACGTCTGACAGTCTGGCTGCCGCTGTACTCCAGCCGCTGATATTTTGCTATCCTGCGGCCCTCGTTATTGAGGGCCGCAACTGATGTTAAATATCGTTTTATTCGAACCAGAAATCCCCCCTAATACCGGCAACATTATTCGTCTGTGCGCGAATACCGGTTTCCAGTTACACCTGATTGAACCGATGGGTTTTCCCTGGGATGATAAGCGCCTGCGTCGCGCCGGGCTGGATTATCACGAATTTGCCCGCGTGACCCGTCATGCGGATTACGCCGCATTTCTTGCTGCCGAGGCACCAAAGCGGTTGTTTGCGCTCACCACCAAGGGCACGCCTGCGCACAGCGCGGTGAGCTATCAGGCGGGAGATTATCTGCTGTTTGGGCCGGAAACGCGCGGGCTGCCGGCATCAATCCTTGATGCTCTGCCGCCGGAACAAAAAATTCGGATTCCAATGCAACCGGACAGCCGCAGTATGAATTTATCCAATGCGGTATCGGTAGTGGTGTATGAAGCGTGGCGGCAGCTGCATTATGCCGGGGCGTTAGTTAAGTGATGCAGGAAAGGGCGTTATTGACGCAGGCAATTTGCGTTCAGTCAACGCACAGTCGCCGGAGCGTACACGTCGTGCGCGAGGACGGCGAGCACTACCCGGACGCAAAATGGCAAGTCCAATAGCCCTTTCAGATGCCGTCGCCGAATTCGAAGCCGGACACCATACCATTAAAATGCTGGTCCATTTCCATTGACGGCTTATCACTGCCAGGCTTACCGACAATACGCGCCGGGACACCAGCAGCAGTGGTATGCGGCGGGATAGGCTGCAATACCACGGAACCGGCGCCAATTTTTGCGCCGCGTCCAACTTCAATATTGCCAAGGATCTTGGCACCGGCGCCAATCATTACCCCTTCGCGGATCTTCGGATGGCGATCGCCGCTGGTTTTACCGGTACCGCCAAGTGTCACGGATTGCAGGATAGAGACATCATTCTCCACCACTGCCGTTTCGCCGATCACTATCCCGGTGGCATGATCGAGCATGATCCCATGACCAATACGCGCAGCAGGGTGAATATCAACGCCAAAGGTGACAGAAATTTCATTCTGCAGATACACCGCCAGCGCACGGCGGCCTTCATTCCATAGCCAGTGGCCAATGCGATACGCCTGCAACGCATGAAAACCCTTCAGGTAGAGCAGGGGCGTCGAATATTTATCAACGGCTGGGTCACGCTGGCGCACCGCCAGAATATCACTGGCAGCAGAGGCAATCATTGAGGGCGCTTCGCGATACGCTTCTTCAACAATTTCGCGAATGGTGATCGCTGGCATGATCGGATTCGACAGTTTATTCGCCAGAATATAGCTGAGCGCACTACCGAGATTTTCATGTTTCAGCAATGTCGCATGGTAAAAACTGGCCAGCATCGGCTCACAGTCAACCAACCCGCGTGCTTCTGCTTTGATGTTATCCCAGACCAGTTCTAACTCTTCTGACGACATGACCTTGCTCCCCATAAAAAAACAGCGCCCGGACTAACCGGCACGCCTCTGGTGAATCTGCTGGATTTCCTGTCTCAGCGCGTGCTGTTTTCGTCCTTCCGTGCGCGCCCCAATAACGTCAATGCTGCCTCGCGAGCGCTTTTTTCGCAATACAGCACCTGATAAATTTGCTCAGTTATTGGCATCTCGACGCCACAACGCGCCGCTAATGCTTTGACTTCTTTGGTGTTACGGTAGCCTTCTACAACTTGTCCGATAGTGCTTTGCGCACTGGCGACATCCACGCCCTGCCCCAGCATCATGCCAAAGCGGCGGTTGCGCGACTGATTATCGGTACAGGTCAGCACCAGATCGCCTAAACCGGCCATCCCCATAAAGGTAGTCGGGTCTGCGCCCAGCGCCGTGCCCAGGCGGGTCATTTCGGCCAGGCCCCGGGTAATCAGTGCAGTACGCGCATTAGCGCCGAAACCGATGCCGTCAGAAATCCCCGCACCGATGGCAATCACGTTTTTCACCGCGCCACCCAGCTGCACGCCGATGAAGTCCGGATTGTTATATACGCGGAAGCTTTTGCCACAGTGCAGCAGTTGTTGCAGATCGTCCGCAAACTGTGGTTCCGTTGCCGCCAGCGCGATAGCCGTAGGTAAACCGGCGGCCAGCTCTTTGGCAAACGTTGGCCCGGAGACCACCGCCAGCGGGATGGCATCACCAAGGATCTCACGCGCCACATCCTGCAACAGACGGCCTGTCTCTTTTTCCAGCCCTTTTGTCGCCCAGACGATACGCGAATCCGCGCGCAGGAGCGGCTTAATTTGCGTCAGCACATCACCAAACACATGGCTCGGCACCACCACCAGTAAATCACGGCTGGCGGCAATCGCACGTTGCAGATCGCTTTCGATTAACAGCGTGTCCGGGAAAGGGACATCGGGCAGGAAAGTGGCATTACAGCGGTCGGCCTGAAGCTGCGCCTGATGTTGTGGATTATGTCCCCACAGCACCACGGGGTGACCATTACGGGCCAGCGTAATGGCTAAAGCGGTGCCGTACGAGCCGGCACCGAGAACGGTCATGGACGCGCTAGTCATCAGGCATCCTGAGGCGCTTCACTACCCTGCTGCTGCAGATAGTTCATAAACAGCGCATCAAAGTTAACCGGTGCAAGGTTCAGCTGCGGGAACGTACCGCGGGAAACCAGGCTGGTAATGCACTCACGCGCATAAGGGAACAGGATGTTCGGGCAGTACGCGCCCAGGCAGTGCGCCAGCTGATTACCTTCGATACCAGAGATGGTAAAGATACCGGCCTGCTGAACTTCACACAGGAAAGCGGAATCTTCGCCTACCGTCGCAGTAACGGTAACGCGCAGAACCACTTCATACACTTCATCAGCCAGCTGGCTGGAGGCGGTATCCAGATCCAGTTTAACTTCAGGTTCCCACTCTTTCTGGAAAACCTGCGGCGCATTTGGCGCTTCGAAAGAGATATCTTTGGTGTAAATACGCTGGATCTGGAACTGCATTTCAGTGTTGTTTTGCTCTGACATTCTGGTCAATCCTGTTCGTTAATAATCCATCATTTCGCTGACGGGAGATTACTGCAGCAACGGGTCAAGCCCGGCGCGCCCATCCAGCGCATAGAGGTCATCACAGCCACCAATGTGCTGCGCATCAATAAAAATCTGAGGCACTGTTGTCCGGCCACTACGTTTAATCATCTCTTCGCGCTTGTCGGCATCACCATCAATCGGAATTTCCTGGAATGTCACGCCTTTGTCATTCAGCAAGGCTTTTGCACGATGGCAAAAAGGACATGTCGCTTTGGTATAGATCTCTACGTTAGCCATATTCAGTCCCCCAAAAAAGATTATTTACCCCGGACGAGAGGCAGATTATCGCCACTCCAGCCCGCAATACCTTCTTTCAGCACGGAAACCTGGGCAAATCCGGCAGCACTCAGTTGAGCAGCCGACTCGGCAGCAGAGGTTCCGGTGGCGCAAACCACGATCACTGGCTGAGCTTTATGCTTTTCCAGCTCGCCGAAACTGCCTTTCTTGATATCCGCCGCCGCAATGTTCAGCGCGCCGGAAATGTGGCCTTTGCGATAGTCGTCACGCGAACGGACATCAACCACCACCGCGTCTTCTTTGTTAATCTGACGCGTTGCTTCGCCACGGCTAATGGTTTTTACTTTGGAGAACATGCCTTTAACAGTGGTCACAATCACCAAAACCAGCAAAACAACCCACGCCATACTTAATATTGGGTGATTGCTTGCGAATTGCATAATTTCTTGCATGAGGGGTAACAACTCCCGACGACTGGGTTAATAAGCGAAAATAAGGTTTCTGAGTATACCTGTGCTGCTTCTCATGTACAGTCGCGATGCCGTCAGAGTTACGTTTTATGCGGCAGATTACAAAAAAAATGCGACTACGCGCGATAACACACAGTGAAACGAGAAACTTCGCCACATTAACACGCCAGTTTTGTCACTTCCGGAAACGGAAATCCGCAAAGAGATGACTGGTAAGCCGCTGTTCATCGTGGAATAATCTCACCCCATGAGGAAAAAAGCGGCAGTGCTCGATCTACGGACCCAGAGTAACGGATACGCCACAGGCAAGCCGTTACGGCCAGGATGGTCCACTCTGTCCGCCAGCGTACTATGCGCTGGCGTTTTGTTGCTGCCGGTTTACAGCCACGCCGCAGACGACAACCAGTCACAGCTCAAATCGATCCAGCAGGATATTGCCGAGAAAGAGAAAAGCGTCCAGCTGCAGAAAGAACAACGCAGCAAGCTACTGAACCAGTTACAGGCACAGGAAAAGGCGATTGCCGAAGCCAGCCGCAAACTGCGCAGCACCGAAATTTCGCTGATGACGCTGAATAAAGAGATTACCGCGCTAAACGCCTCAATCAGCAAACTGCAAACCCAACAGACGCAGCAGGAAGCCCTGCTGGCGCAGCAGCTCGATGCCGCGTTCCGCCAGGGCCAGCATAATGGCCTGCAGCTGGTGTTGAGTGGTGAAGAGAGCCAGCGCAGCGAACGCATTCTTGCCTATTTCGGCTATCTCAACGAAGCACGGCAAAAAAACATCGACGAACTGCAACAAACCCGCAGTGAACTGACGGCGCAAAAAGCCACGCTGGTTGATAAACAGGCGCAACAGAAATCGCTGCTGAGCGAGCAGCAAACTCAGCAAAGCAAACTGGAAGACGCCCGCAGCGCACGGCAGAAAACCATCACCACGCTGGAATCGTCGCTGGAAAAAGATCAGGCGCAACTGGCAGAACTGCGCCAGAACCAGGCGCGGTTGCAGGAAAAAATCGCCAAAGCCGAGCGTGAAGCGCGCGCCCGTGCAGAACGCGAGGCAAAAGAAGCGGAACGCGTGCGCGCCCGCCAACAGCAGGCGAAAAGCAAAGGCACCACCTATACCCCTACCGAAAGCGAGCGCTCACTGATGGCGCGTACTGGCGGGCTGGGCCGCGCTGGTGGCCAGGCGCTGTGGCCGGTACGCGGTCGTATTGAACATCGCTTTGGCGAAGCGCTGCAGGGCGAACTACGCTGGAAAGGACTGGTGATTGATGCACCGGAAGGCACCGAAGTGAAAGCCATCGCCGATGGCCGGGTGCTGATGGCCGACTGGCTGCAGGGTTACGGTCTGGTGGTTGTGGTCGAGCATGGTAAAGGCGATATGAGCCTGTATGGTTACAACCAAAGTGCGCTGGTGAGCGTGGGAACCCAGGTTAAGGCAGGAGAGCCAATCGCACTGGTGGGAACCAGTGGCGGCCGGGGCACGCCTTCACTCTATTTCGAAATCCGACGACAGGGACAAGCCGTCAACCCACTGCCGTGGTTAGGAAAATAAGTTTGCTTCAACGTCTGAAACTCACCGTATTACTGAGCAGTTTACTGATGGTCTGCTCCGCCTGGGCCGGGAAACTGGCCATCGTCATCGATGACTTCGGTTATCGCCCCAGCCAGGAAAACCAGATACTGCAGATGCCATCGGCGATTTCCGTCGCCGTGCTGCCTAATGCGCCCCATGCCCGGGAGATGGCGACCAAAGCCCACCAGGCCGGTCACGAAGTGCTGATCCACCTGCCGATGGCACCGCTCAGCAAACAGCCACTGGAAAAAGACACGTTGCGTCCGGACATGAGCAGTGCGGAAATTGAACGTATTATCCGTGAAGCCGTGCAGGATGTGCCTTATGCCGTGGGGTTAAATAACCATATGGGCAGCGCGATGACCTCCAGCCTGTTTGGGATGCAGAAAGTGATGCAGGCGCTGGATCAGTACAATCTCTATTTTCTCGACAGCATGACGATTGCCGGCAGCCAGTCAACACGCGCCGCCGCGGGGACAAGGGTTAAGGTGATTAAACGCCGCGTGTTCCTTGATGACAGCCAGGATGAAGCGCAGATCCGCCAGCAGTTTACCCGTGCGGTACGCCTTGCGCAGCGTGATGGTTCAGCGATTGCCATTGGCCATCCGCACCCCACCACGGTGAGAGTGCTGCAGCAGATGCTGCCTTCACTGCCGTCAGATATCACGCTGGTGCGCCCCAGCCAGTTGCTGAACGAGCCACAGCACAGCAGCAATGCGCCGCTGCCAGCCGAAACGAAGCCTGCGCCACGTAATCCTTTCCGTGGTGATAAACAGTGCGTGACGAAAAAAACCTTGCCACCTGTTCCGGCAACCCGCGCACTGACGGTGATTGGCGATGCCATCGCGCAGAGTTATCCGGTACAAACGGTGAAAAACCTGTTCTGACAGGCTGGCCGAAGCCGCCTGCCAGCAACCTCGCAGGCGGCTTAATCCCAGCTCAGCACGACCTTGCCGGACTGCCCGGAACGCATCACATCAAATCCCTGCTGAAACTGATCGATGTGATAACGGTGGGTGATCACGGGTGTTAAATCGAGACCAGACTGGATCAGCGCCGCCATTTTGTACCAGGTTTCAAACATTTCACGGCCGTAGATCCCTTTGATAAACAACCCCTTGAAGATAACCTGATGCCAGTCGATGGACATGTCCGCGGGCGGAATGCCCAGCAGTGCAATACGTCCGCCATGGTTCATCACCGCCAGTAACGCACGAAATGCCGCGGGCGCACCGGACATCTCCAGCCCGACATCAAACCCTTCCGTCATGCCCAGTTCTGCCATCACCTGCTGCAGATTCTCACGACTGACATTCACCGCCCGCGTCACACCCATGCTGCGCGCCAGCTCAAGGCGATAATCATTAATATCGGTGATCACCACGTGACGCGCGCCAACATGCTTACACACTGCCGCAGCCATAATGCCAATCGGCCCGGCGCCGGAGATCAAGACATCCTCCCCCACCAGGTCAAACGAGAGCGCGGTATGGACCGCATTACCAAAGGGATCGAAGATCGCCGCCAGCTCGTCGGAAATATTGTCGGGGATCTTAAACGCGTTAAACGCCGGGATCACCAGATACTCAGCAAAACAGCCCTGCCGGTTCACCCCGACACCCACGGCATTGCGGCACAGATGCGTACGCCCGGCACGACAATTGCGACAGTGCCCGCAGGTAATATGCCCCTCACCGGAAACACGGTCGCCAGGCTGGTAACCACTCACTTCCTGCCCGACCGCCACCACTTCACCAACATACTCATGGCCGACAATCATCGGCACCGGGATGGTTTTCTGCGACCACTCATCCCAGTTATAGATATGCACATCCGTACCGCAGATCGCGGTTTTGCAGATTTTAATCAGCAAATCGTTGTGGCCCGGCTGTGGCACGGGTGCGTCCGTTTGCCAGATGCCCGGTTGCGCATGCAGTTTCGCTAAGGCTTTCATGATGATGCCTCTCAGGGAATAACGTTTAATTGCCTGCCAATGCGCGTAAAGGCATCAACCGCGCGGGCAATCTGCTGTGGCGTATGTCCCGCTGACATTTGCGTGCGGATACGCGCCTGGCCTTTTGGCACCACCGGGTAAAAAAAGCCGGTGACATATATCCCTTCACGCTGCAGCAGGCGGGCAAACTCCTGTGCCACCGTCGCTTCTCCGAGCATCACCGGAATAATCGCGTGGTCCGCACCTGCCAGAGTAAAACCCGCCTGCGTCATCTGCTGGCGGAAGAGGCAGGCGTTATCCCACAGACGCTGACGCAGGCCATCGCCTTCGCGCAGCATCTCCAGTACCCGTAGCGAGGCAGCGACAATCGCCGGTGCCAGCGAGTTAGAGAACAGATAGGGACGCGAGAGCTGACGCAGCCACTCCACCACCTCTTTTTTCGCCGCGGTATAACCGCCGGAGGCACCGCCCAGCGCTTTGCCAAGCGTACCGGTAATAATGTCGACGCGTCCCATGACCTGGCAATACTCATGGGTGCCGTATCCATGTTCCCCGACAAAGCCGACCGCATGGGAATCATCCACCATCACCAGCGCACCATACTCATCGGCCAGATCGCAGATCGCGCGCAGATTCGCGATCACCCCATCCATGGAGAACACGCCGTCAGTGGCAATCATGATGTGACGCGCCCCGGCCGCTTTTGCCTCCTCCAGCCGCGCTTTCAGCTGCTGCATATCGTTATTGGCATAACGATAGCGCTGCGCCTTACACAGACGCACGCCATCGATAATCGAGGCATGATTGAGGGCATCAGAAATAATGGCGTCATCACTCTCCAGCAGCGTTTCGAATAAGCCGCCATTGGCGTCAAAACAGGAGGAGTAGAGGATGGCGTCCTCCATCCCCAGGAACGCCGCCAGCCGCTGCTCCAGCAGCTTATGCTGATCCTGGGTGCCGCAGATAAAACGCACCGACGCCATACCAAATCCGTAACGGTCCAGCCCCTCTTTCGCCGCCTGAATCAACGCCGGATGATTAGCCAGACCAAGATAGTTATTGGCGCAGAAGTTGATCACCTGCTGCCCTGTGCCAACCATTATCTCCGGCTGCTGCGGCGAGGTGATCATCCTCTCCTGCTTAAACAGTCCTTCCTGCTGGATTTGCGTCAGTTGCTGATTGATGTGCTGATAAAAATTCGCAGACATGTTTATCCTCCATAACCTGTCATTATCCGGAACATTTTTCTGAGGATAGCCCGAACAAAGGCAAATTAAGCGAAACCGATATCATTTTTGCAGCAGATATCACGTCATTAAGACGCCGTTACATTCCGTTACGGACTCATCCTGCTGCCTGCCCGACAATGAAATGTTATGATGGGAGCTATAAGCGTATGAAACCCTCTGTTTCATGCCACTGTTTAAGGCGAAAGGTAAGCGCATGATTATCGTGACGGGCGGTGCCGGCTTAATCGGCAGCAACATTGTTAAAGCACTGAATAACGACGGTTTTACTGACATTCTGGTCGTAGATAACCTGAAAGACGGCACCAAGTTCGTCAATCTGGCGGACCTGGATATCGCCGACTACATGGATAAAGAAGAGTTTATCGGCAGCATCCTGGCGGGCGACGACTTCGGTCATATCGAAGCGGTATTCCATGAAGGCGCCTGCTCCTCCACCACCGAGTGGGATGGTAAGTACATGATGGACAACAACTATCAGTACTCCAAAGATCTGCTGCACTTCTGCCTGGAGCGTGAAATCCCGTTCCTGTACGCCTCTTCTGCCGCCACTTACGGCGGTCGCGACAGCGATTTCGTTGAAGAACGCCAGTTCGAGCAGCCGCTCAATGTCTACGGTTACTCCAAAATGCTGTTCGACCACTATGTGCGCGATATCCTGCCTGAAGCGGATTCACAGGTGTGCGGTTTCCGCTACTTCAATGTCTACGGTCCGCGTGAAGGCCATAAAGGCAGCATGGCCAGCGTCGCCTTCCATCTGAATACCCAGCTCAACAACGGTGAAAATCCGAAACTGTTCGAAGGCAGCGATGGCTTTAAACGCGACTTTATCTATGTGGGTGATGTCGCGGCAGTGAATCTGTGGTTCTGGAAAAATGGCGTTTCCGGCATTTTCAACTGCGGAACCGGCCGTGCCGAATCCTTCCAGGCAGTTGCCGATGCAGCGCTGGCGTACCATCAGAAAGGCAGCATCGAATACATTCCGTTCCCGGAAAAACTGCAGGGGCGTTATCAGGCCTATACCCAGGCGGATCTGACCAAACTGCGCGCGGCGGGCTACGACAAGCCATTTAAAACCGTCGCTGAAGGCGTGGCTGAATATATGGCCTGGCTGAACCGCTAAGCTTAAGGAAGGCAATGCCGTCAATGAAAATTCTGGTAATCGGGCCATCGTGGGTCGGTGACATGATGATGTCGCAAAGTCTGTACCGCACATTAAAAGCCGCCCATCCTGATGCGCAAATTGATGTGATGGCGCCCGCATGGTGCCGTCCACTGTTATCGCGCATGCCGGAAGTGAACGAGGCGCTGGCGATGCCGCTGGGGCATGGCGCGCTGGAAATTGGCGAACGCCGCCGCCTGGGCAAGTCATTGCGCACACGCGGCTACGATCGCGCCTATGTATTACCAAACTCGTTTAAATCCGCGCTGGTGCCCTTCTTTGCCGGTATTAAACAGCGCATCGGCTGGCGTGGCGAAATGCGTTACGGTCTGCTGAACGATGTACGGGTGCTGGATAAACCCGCGTTTCCATTGATGGTTGAGCGCTATGTGGCGCTGGCGTATGACAAAGATCGGATAAAAGCGGCACGCGACCTGCCACAGCCACTTCTGTGGCCACAGCTGCAGGTGAGCGCAGAGGAAAAAGTCGCCACCGCCGCCGCATTTGCGCTTAGCGACCAGCGTCCGGCGATCGGTTTTTGCCCCGGAGCCGAATTCGGCCCGGCCAAACGCTGGCCGCACTATCACTATGCTGCGCTGGCGCAACAACTGATCGAGCAGGGTAAGCAGATCATCCTGTTCGGTTCAGCCAAAGATCACGAGACTGGCGAGCAAATTCTGCAGGCGCTGCCGGAGACTGCACGCCCATTCTGCCGTAATCTGGCCGGTGAAACTCAGCTGGAACAGGCGGTGATCCTGCTGGCGCACTGCCACGCGGTGGTGAGCAATGACTCTGGTCTGATGCATATCGCCGCTGCACTGAATCGCCCGCTGGTGGCGCTGTATGGCCCCAGCAGCCCGGACTTTACCCCGCCGCTGTCACAGCAGGCGCGGGTCATCCGTCTGATTACCGGCTATCACAAAGTCCGCAAAGGCGATGCGGAACAGGGCTACCATCAAAGCCTGATCGACATTACCCCGGCGCGCGTGATGGATGAACTGGATAACCTGCTCGCACAGCACCAGGAGAGTTAATGCACGTCCTGATTGTTAAAATCTCTTCCATGGGGGATGTGCTGCATACCCTTCCCGCATTGACCGATGCCATGCAGGCCATTCCAGGTATCCGCTTCGACTGGGTGGTGGAAGAAGGCTTCGCGCAGATTCCTTCCTGGCATCCGGCGGTCGACCGGGTATTGCCGGTAGCGATACGCCGCTGGCGTAAACACTGGTTTGGCACTCAACAGCGCGAAGAGCGCGTGCAGTTCAAACGTGCGCTACAGTCGCGCCAGTATGATGTGGTGATCGATGCACAGGGCTTAATCAAAAGCGCAGCACTGGTGACCCGTCTGGCAAAAGGGGTGAAGCACGGTCAGGACAGTCGCAGTGCCCGTGAGCCGTTCGCCAGCTGGTGGTATGACAAACGCCATACCATCGATAAGCAACAGCACGCCGTGGAACGTACGCGCGAATTGTTTGCCAAAAGCCTCGGTTATGAAAAGCCTGCCACGCAGGGAGATTACGCCATTGCGCGCCATTTTCTCACCGAACTGCCAGTGGATGCGCGACCTTATCTGGTGTTTCTGCATGCCACCACGCGCGACAACAAACACTGGCCAGAGGATCACTGGCGTGAGCTGATTGGCCTGATGGCGAACAGTGGGCTGCAGATTAAACTGCCGTGGGGCGCAGAGCACGAACATCAGCGTGCACAGCGTCTGGCTGAAGGTTTCGATTATGTCGAGGTGCTGCCGAAGCTGACACTGGAACAGGTCGCCCGTACCCTGGCAGGAGCAAAAGCGGTGGTATCTGTTGATACCGGGTTAAGCCATTTAACTGCGGCGCTCGACAGACCGAATATTACGTTATATGGCCCGACGGACCCGGGGTTGATTGGGGGGTATGGGGAGAATCAGTGTAGCCTGAAGGCTGCTGATGGCAATTTAGCAAACTTGCCCGCTTCGCAAGTGTTTAGCGAATTAGGTTCAGTTCTCCACTGTTATTTATCTGAGTAAATATTATTTTCATAAGGTTACGTTTAATGTTCTCAGTACGAAGTTTGACCGCATTATTATTTGTATTTATTATTATGCTTGCCATCGTCTGGCCTATCCCCAATGAGTTGTTGCCCTTTCATCGTAATTTTTTGCTATACAGTTCTTTTGTTTTTACGCTGGGCCTGGTCATTAAGAATTCTGTTCGCCCCAGTTTTTGGCAGGGCCATATTCGTTGGATATCCATTATTCTACTGGCGCTAACGGTGCTTGGTTTAATAACAGGACTGTTGTTCTCACCTGATGTAAAGCTAATGTTTAAACACTGGAATAGCATGTGGGTACGACCCGTAATGCTGTTTTTTCTTGGACTCTATATCTATCCGGTACTGAAGCATTCTTTTACCAGCCTCACACCAGAAAAATTTATCAGTATTATTGTTTTATGTTTTTGTGTCAGCCCCATTCTGCATATTCTGAATATTGTCTGGATCTGGTACAAAACTGGTGTGATTGAGTGGGGAGAAACCGTATTATTCCGAACCCGAACCGAACTCAGTATTCAGATCAACATGGTTGCAGTCATGCTGGTGGCGGAAGCCTTACGTCGCGTCTTAAAATTTCAGCCTGCACTCGTATTTAGCCATCGTCTGCTCGGATCACTGATTGCATTGGTGGTATTTGCCACAATGCTGGCAAATACCCGTTTTGGTACGCTAGGCTTTGCTGCTGGAATGATGTCAATGCTATTCCTCGTATTGGCGAAAGAGCTAAGTCGAAAAAATATGGGTAAGATGTTGTCAGGGCTTGCTTTATTGGTTGTGGTGATATCTTCGCTTGCATATACCTCGTGGAAAACCGACCCTCGCTGGACAACGATGATCGAAGATGTACAGGTTGGATGGAATGCCCCACTGAATGCATCCTGTTTTGAACTTGATGATTATTACACCACTGCATTCCCGCTAAAGCGTGCAGATGGGAGTGAAGTTAATGGTTCAAACGCATGCCGCCCTGCTTATATTCATCAAGCACTTGAGCTAATAAAAGACCACCCTCAGGGTAATGGTGCAAGTAAAGACATATACGGTCATCTGCTGCGGGATAAGTTTTCTAACAACCGCATTACTATTTCTCAAAGCCACAGTGGCCTGCTGGAATTTGCATTGCAGTATGGTATAGCAGGGCTGCTGCTTTGGCTGTCTTTCAATGTAATCATTATTCGTCAGGCATGGCGCTCTTATACCCGCGAAAATGATGCCATATCACTGTTCTTACTGATATTTACGATTGGCTTCCTGAGCCGTTCTGTTGTCGACAGAAATCTGATCGATCACTTCTTCGAACAGTTTATGTTTGTCACTGGTGTACTGCTAAGTATTACCTGGATTAAAGACCATCAGAAAAAGTGAGCGTGAACCGGCTGCCTGACGGCGGCCGGTATCAAACCGACCACACGCGGCGTAACGATTCCCGATAGCACCACTGATCTTTATAACCTGCAGTTGGGTTGCCAAATGAGTAGCGCATAACTTTGCCTTTAGCCTGGCACAACTCCCATGCTTCGCTGATATTTACCCAGCTCAGAATGGAACCCGGTGAATAGTCTGACAACCGCTGATCGACACCAATATTGATATAGTCAAAGGTTATCCATCGTGGGCTTTCCGCCATCACTATCAGCTGAAAAGCGCACGGTTCGCCTTTGAAAAACAGTACATTGCCAAAAATATGATCCCGCAGTTCTTCTGCAAAGCGGACATTTAACGCTTTATTGAGTGGATACTCGCCCCTTCGCAGGTAATAAAGCTCAAAATAGATATCCATCAATTCTGCTGCGCTGAAATCGCTATGCGGCCTGACGGCCCCTCCGGCTTCCAGAAACTGATTCAGTTCTCGCCTTCTGGAATATTTTGCCTTGCGCGAGAAACCACCATCACCTAATCCCTTTGCCAGGCAAAGTTCACGCCTGGCATTCATTTTCACTGAGCTGTTAATCACCTGTTCAGCGTGCATTGCTGACAGCGTTTTCACATAAACAGGCAGGATAATACGGCGATCCAGGGGCAATAGCAGTTCATCACTGGGGACAGGAATGCCCAATCCCTGCAACATGCCACGTGTTGCCTGCGCATTCGCAATCGTCTTGTCACGCCATGTGCATAGAGCGCCCTGCAGGCGGTGATCTTGATTACGGGAAACAAAGTAACGAGGCTGTAAATCAGCATGTTGATGCTGGAAGGCTAATGCATCAGGGTGTGTTGAAAAATTACCACCTAATTGTTGATAAGCGAGCTGGTAGTCAGAGGACTCCGCCTCAACCCAGCCAAATAAATTCATCTTGCTTTTAAACATATTAGACCCTGATTTTTCAATAGCTGAGAGAGTTCTGACTACTGAACGTTATCCGTTTTAATAACTTTATAATATTGTCGGGCAAGCAGACGCCATAAGATATCTTTGATTTTTACATTGAATGGCCGTTGCGCTTTGATCTTTTTCCACGTTAAGTCATTTTCACGTCGATTGCCTTCTTCATCACGTCCTGAAATGGTACTTTTTTCCGCCAGTGCATTCAAAGAACTTGCCGGTGGGATCAGACAATGCACTTTTGCCAAACCATACTGCCTAATCAAAGGCCAGCGATCAGCAACCAACCAGACTGGATAAAGGAAGCTTAGCAATGTCTCTGCTGCATCACGTGTGATGACATAACTGCATGTTAAATCAGCCTCTGCAACAGGATAAACCGTATGTCTGTCAAACTGGTGTATCGGACGATTCAAATATTGTTTCGCCTGGTTGAGTAAAACAATCTCTCTCCCAGAAATCTGTTGTTCAATATCAGCAAGCACTTTCGCAATATCTGAACTCAGTACCACATCATCTTCCAGTATCAGTGCAATCGGAATGTTTTGCTCTACAATAGAACGATACAGACTGATATGACTCATTGCACAACCTAACTCGCCTGCTGTTCGCACCTCAGAAAGCATACGCGTATGCTGATTCACTTCTGTCGGGCTGAGGTATTTGCCGTGGATGGCATTGAAAAATTCGGCTTCGAGCCCCAGCTGCTCGCACTGATTCTGCATAGACTTTCTGCGTTCCACAGAATCCGGCAAATTAACAATAAAGACCTTCATTGATGACCACTATTTAGGGTTGTACCCTTCACAAAACCCTGATAATACTCAGCTAACGTTACACCCTGAGTTCTTTCGCCTAACCAGGCAAAAAGCTGCTCCAGATCGTCGTACAGTCTGTCTATTTCGGCTTTGTCCCTGAATGTCGGACTTCCACCGGGCATAAATTCGGATGAGTGCAGCATAAACTCGACGTAATCCGCACCCTGTTGCAGGGTTTTCTCCACTACGCTTTTCATCTGTTCGAGGTTCCCGCGTTTTGGTCGCAGCCAGTTCACTGACGGGCTTCGCTGTTTGCCACGTAAACGATCGACCCCCTGCATCAGGAGATTCACCAGTGGAGAATGTTTGTATTGAATAGTCATTGGCACTTCCAGCAATGACGAGTGACCGACGCGGGAAATATCATTTTCATCAATAAAATAAGCATGAACGGGAAAGTTTTTGTAGTTCGAGCCACCATTCCCCTGTGGGGAACCCGGCGCATTTCGCCAGTCGACACGAGGCGTGACGGAACAATCAACCTGATAACCAAGCTCAATTAACGTCTGGGCATAAAGGCCATTGAATGCCCAACGTCCGGCACGATGGCTGCGCATTTTGACCTGAAAAGTGTCTTCCAGAAGACCAGTAATATTCCGCACTTTGTCACGCAAAATAGCGTCTGGATATTCAATCAGATAAGGCTTATGACGCCAGTCATCGCCTGTCAAATCATGTAACGGCGGGTTGTTCCAGGCATGCAAATGCATTCCTATTTCACCCTGACCACGTGAAATCACATCGGAAGCAAATTCAATATAAGCAGGATCAACTGCCATTTCATAGTTGGTCAGCCAGGTAGGTTTAAAGCCATATTTTTCACATAACTGCTGAAAACGTGGTAAATAACGCACATTTTCGGTCAGAATTTGGTCATTATTTTTCCAAAGGTTATCGCCTTCGGTATCAATTGTAATGATAAAAACTGGCTTACTCATTGAAGGCTCTGCCATCTTATAAAAATGGCGGTCATTATACTTTACAAAATCCAAACGAAAAGCTTACGAAGATCAATTAAAACGCAGAGGGCGGATTCAAGTTCGAAGTGCAACGCTAAGCCGTCTGTCTTAACTCTGCAAAGACCACTGAAGGCTGCCGGAAC
>NZ_CBFFRK010000059.1:0-26493 GCF_965644245.1 Erwinia sp. V71 | reverse complement strand
TTTTTTGCGGGAGGAATAGCTGGCAAGAGCGGGCATCGTGAAAAGTCTATGTCAAAGAAAGGGTTATGTTCTCATAACTGACGATTAAATCGCACCTTCCCTAATCACCATGGCACCGACTTTTATCACCGCTACCGTGAAGATATCCGCCTGTTAGGCGAAATGGGCATGAAATGTTTCCGTTTCTCCATCGCCTGGTCACGTATTTTCCCGCAGGGAATTGAACAGCAACCGAATGCCGAAGGCCTGCGCTTTTACGACAATGTGCTCGATGAGCTGGAAAAATACGGTATCGAGCCGCTGGTTACCCTGTCGCATTATGAAATGCCGTACGAGCTGAGCAAAATTTATGGCGGCTGGGATAATCGTGAACTGATTGGCCATTTCACCCGTTATGCCGATGCGGTGATGAGCCATTTCCGCGGCAGAGTGCGGCGCTGGCTGACCTTTAACGAGATCAATATCCTGACGCTACCGTTCGGTGCTTTCCTTGGCGGTGGCATGATTTTCCCTGAGGGTGAAGATAACCCGCAGCGCCGCTACCAGGCGATGCATCACCAGCTGGTGGCCAGTGCGCTGACCGTGCGCAGAGGTCATGAAATTGATGCTGACAACCAGATTGGCTGCATGCTGGCGTATCTGACCTCTTATCCACGCACCTGTGCGCCACGCGATATCGAGCTGCAGCAGCAGTGGAATGAGAAGCACAACAGCATCGCCGGTGATGTGCATGTGCGCGGTCACTATCCGGCGTGGGCGCAGCGCTTCTTCCGTGAAAATGATATCAGCCTGCAACAGCAGCCGGAAGATGCGGAGATCCTGCGTCAGGGCACGGTCGATTTCTATACTTTCAGCTACTACAACTCGGTGTGTGTCGGCGAGAAAGATGAGCACACGGTCGCCAGCGGTAATGGTCATATTGATGCGCTGGATAACCCGTATCTCAAAGCGAGCGAATGGGGCTGGCAGATTGACCCGAAAGGCCTGCGCACGGTACTGAATGTGCTGACGCAGCGTTATCCGACCACGCCGCTGATGATAGTGGAAAATGGTCTCGGTGCGATCGATAAGGTGGAAGCGGATGGCAGCATCCACGACGATTATCGTATCAGCTATCTGCGTGACCACATTGCGCAGGTGGGTGAGGCGCTGGCTGATGGCGTGAATGTCATTGGTTATACGCCGTGGTCAGCGGTGGATATCGTCAGCGCGGGCACCGGTGAATACCGTAAGCGTTATGGCTTTGTCTATGTTAATCGCCATGATGACGGTACGGGCGACTTCGCACGCAGCCTGAAAGATTCCTACTACTGGTATCGCGACGTGATTCAGTCGAACCGTGAAAAACTGGATTAAGCAGTGAACAACGCGGTGGGGGATTCCCCACCGCGTTTTAGCTTAGGCCAGATCGAAACGATCGAGGTTCATTACTTTGTGCCAGGCGGCAACAAAGTCCTGCACAAAGCGCGCTTTACCATCACCACTGGCATACACTTCCGCCAGCGCACGCAGTACCGCATTGGAACCGAACACCAGGTCGGTACGGGTGCCGGTATATTTCACTTCCCCGGTCACGCGGTCACGTCCTTCAAACAGCTCAGCGCTGCTGTCGGTCGCTTTCCACTCGGTACGCATATCCAGCAGATTGACAAAGAAGTCATTGCTCAGTACGCCCGGCTGCGCAGTGAAGACGCCGTGCTGACTGCCATCGAAGTTGGCTCCCAGTACGCGCAGGCCACCGATCAGCACGGTTAATTCTGGCGCAGTCAGCGTCAGTTGCTGTGCTTTATCAATCAGGCGTGATTCCGTGGTGTCGCCGCCATGTGAACGCAGATAGTTACGGAAACCATCGGCAATCGGTTCCAGTGGCGCAAACGCCTCGACATCCGTATGTGCCTGCGTGGCATCGACACGGCCCGGGGTAAACGGCACGCTGACTGATACACCAGCCGCCGCCGCCGCCTGCTCAATACCGACCACACCCGCCAGCACAAGGGTATCCGCCAGTGACACTTTGCCAGATGCCTGCTGAATCGCCTGCAACTGCGGCAGGACACGGCTGGCAATCGCATTGACCGGCCAGTCTTTCTGTGGCGCCAGCGCAAGACGCGCGCCATTGGCGCCGCCACGTTTGTCGCCACCGCGGAATGTCGAAGCGGAAGCCCACGCAACAGAAACCAGTTCACTGACCGGTAAACCGGACTGCGCAATTTTGGCTTTCACATCCGCAATATCTGCCGGTGTCGGCTGAAGGACTGCGGCGGGCAGCGGGTCCTGCCAGCTCAGAACTTCTTTCGGCACTTCCGGGCCAAGGTAACGGGCAACCGGCCCCATATCACGGTGCGTCAGCTTAAACCAGGCGCGGGCAAAGGCTTCGTTGAACGCCTGCGGGTCATTAAGGAAGCGGCGCGAGATTTTCTCGAATTCCGGATCAAAACGCAGCGTCAGGTCGGTCACCAGCATGGTCGGCTTACGTTTTTTCGCCGGATCAAACGGGTCAGGAATAATGTCGTCGGCATCTTTCGCGACATACTGACGTGCGCCTGCCGGGCTGGTGGTCATCTCCCACTCGTATTTGAACAGGTTCTCGAAAAAGTAGTTACTCCACTGTGTGGGCGTCTGCGTCCAGACCACTTCCAGGCCAGAGGTGATGGCATCTGCGCCACTGCCGCTGCCGTGGGTGCTGGTCCAGCCGAACCCTTGTGCTTCCAGTGGTGCGCCTTCTGGCTCAACGCCGACATGGCTGGCTTCGCCGGCACCATGGGTTTTGCCCAGCGTATGACCACCGGCGATCAGCGCGACAGTTTCTTCGTCATTCATCCCCATGTTGCCGAAGGTTGCGCGGATAGCGGGTGCCGCTAAGGCCGGATTGCCCGCCGGATCGGTGCCTTCCGGGTTAACATAAATCAGGCCCATCTCTGTAGCGGAGAGCGGATCTTTCGCCAGGTTTTCCGGATGACGGTGTGCCAGCCACTCTTTCTCTTCACCCCAGTTGACGTCCATATCTGGCTCCCAGACGTCTTCACGCCCGGCACCAAAACCGAAGGTGCGGAAACCGGCGTTTTCCAGCGCCACGTTACCCGCCAGAATATACAGGTCGGCCCAGGAGATCTTCTGACCATACTTTTGCTTGACCGGCCACAGCAGACGGCGTGCTTTGTCGAGGCTGACGTTATCCGGCCACGAGTTCAGCGGGGCGAAACGCTGCTGACCGCGCCCGGAACCGCCGCGACCATCAAAGCTGCGGTAGGTGCCCGCACTGTGCCAGGCCATACGAATAAATAACCCGGCGTAGCTGCCCCAGTCAGCAGGCCACCACGACTGCGAATCCGTCAGCAGTGCCTTGAGGTCGGCTTTTAACTGCGGATAGTCCAGTTTTTTAAATTCTTCGCGGTAGTTAAAGTCGTCTCGCAGCGGGTTGGAACGGCTGGAGTGCTGGTTCAGCAGGTCGACGCGCAGCGCTTTCGGCCACCAGTCGCGGTTGCTAGTGCCGCCACCGGCCAGCTGCTGGCGCGGTTCTGCGGCGTGATGAAAGGGACATTTTCCGGCGGATGAAGTATCGTTTGACTCGCTCATTTCAGTGCTCCGTGGCTGTTAGAATACCCTTACTGTATCTGTCAGTTATGATAGGAGATAATTGAATAAATCGACTGATTTGATAGTTGTTTTCTTGTCTATGTCACAACAATCAGAGGGATATCTCACCGGAGGCCACGCTGAAAACCACGCTGCGCCAGCGCAGATGCCTTTAATGAACCGTACGGTTTTGTTAAGCTGCCAGCAGTTAACGCAGGGAGGTTGTGTGAGAACGCTTACCGACGAAAAAAGAAATGCCATTATTGCCGCTGCTTCCGCCGTTTTTCAGGAGTTTGGTTACGAACGTGCCTCGATGAATGAGGTAGCGCGCCGCGCGGGCGGCTCGAAAGCAACGTTGTATAACTATTTTGACTCTAAAGAAGCGCTTTTTCAGACGGTGGTGCGTACCTACAGCACGCATTTTCTCACCGGGGCGGCAGAGGAGCTGGTGACTCCTGAGAGCGAGTCGCTGACGCTGGAGCAAAAGCTGACGCGTTTTGGCGAGCGTTTGCTGGGCGTGCTGGCGCGCGACAGTCAGGCGCTGGCGTTGTATCGCGTGGTGGTCGGTGAAGCCGGTCACTCCGATATTGGCAAGCTGTTCCAGGAAGCGGGCACACAGGAAAGTATGGAAGCGCTGGCGGGGCTGATGCGTCAGCATATCGACAGCGGCGAGCTGCGTGACGGCGATGCGATGTTAAGGGCGAAGCAGTTTTCCGCCTTGTTGCGGGCGGAAGTGGACAGCCTGCTGGTACAGCGTGAAACGCCACGCTATTCAGAACAGAATATTCGCACCATGGTGGCAAGCGCCGTCGACCTGTTCCAGGGCGGCGCTCGCCGGGCAGGGTAGCTGGTTACTGCATCAGCTCCAGCAGCTGGTCTGCGCCCTTATCGATACCGACTTCCGCCGCACTGAGCGAACCAATGGTGGCGGAAATATTCATGGCATTCGGGTACTGCTGGGCGACATACGCCAGCAGCAGCTGGCCGGAAACGGCGTCATGCACCTCCACGGCGTAATTCACTGAGCCGCTCATCATGCCGCGCCCGCCGCGGATCGACTGCACAATATTGTAAGGACCACCGGCCAGGTCAAATTTGGTCACGGTGCCGACCACCTGTGGCGTGGTATCAGCGCCGGTCAGCGTCAGTTTCAGGCGCAGGGTGCCGGGTTGTACTGCGCTGTCGGCACGGGCAGGTGAGGTGGTAATAAAGCGGCTGTGCAGCACGTCATAGAATTTTTGCTGCATGTAATCCGCCAGCTTTTTTCTGTCCGCCGGGTCCATATCATCGAACTGACTGTCGCCGCCCTGGTACAACATCACCGGGTCAATCAGCAGCCGGTCATATTTCTTCCAGTCCACAGGAGTGGCATATTTATACGGGATACGGTCTTTATCCCCGGCGGTATTGGGACTGAGCTGTGCCGATGACGCCAGCCCGCTGTAGCGCACCGGGTCGTTACTGGCGCAGCCGGTTACGGTTATCACCGCTGCCAGCGTCGCCGCCTGAATCACTCTGTTTGCGATGCGATGTTTCACGTCCTGCTCCTTAATGCATTGTCGATGGTGTTGGCGAGATATACCGGCCAGTGTCTGTGATTTTAAAACTAAACCGAACTGTACGGTTTAGTTTTGATCTGCACGCAGGGTCCTGTCAAGCGATGGTTGATGCACCGCGGCAAAGAGGAGGGGAAAGGAGACGGACTGCCCGCGCAGAGAGACGCGGGCAGCGATCAGAGAGTGATGGCGGGAAACGCCGTTTTACTGCGCTGACAGGGTATAAAAATAGACGCCGCTGTAAGGAATCGGCAGAAAATCACGGAACAACTGCTGCAGCGTCTGCTGCGGATCAACATCGGCAAACAGCTGCGGATAGAGCGTTTTGGCAAAAAACTCGGTGGCTGCAACGTGCCACGGACTCATATAGAAATTATGCCACACTGCGGCGGCATGGCCGTTGTGCAGGGCCTGCAGTTCTTTCAGGCCATTCTGGTTCGCCGTCAGCTGGATCATGCTGCGCTGTGTCTCGGCCGCTGTCGCCGCCGGGCCAAGTATCACGGTGTCTGGCTGGCTACTGCTGCCCATTCCGGTGGCAAAGTAGAATTCTGGCTGAGCAGCGATCACCGTTTCTTCGCTCAGGCGGCCGAATACACCGTGCACGCTGCGGCTGGCGATATTGTCTGCACCGGCAAACGCCAGCAGTTCACCGATACTGCCATTGACGGCGGTGACACAGCACTCATTACGACGGCCAAGATGCAGTTGTAACAGGGCGCTGGGTTTCGCTCCCTGCCAGCTGGCCAACCGTTCGCGGATACGCTGCATATGCGTATCGTAGAAACGGTTAAACGCCGCCGCGCGGTCGGGCTGACTGAGCACTTCACCGAGAAGAGTGACGCTGCGGCGGGTGTTTTTCAGCAGGTTAACGCGCAGGTCGATTCTGACCACCGGGATCTGCGCCGCATTGAGCATAGAGACAAGATGGCGATCGGCATCGCTGTAGCGCGCCAGACTGGGCAGGATCACCACATCCGGGCGCAGGGCAATCACCTGTTCCGGATTGATATCATTGGCACCTTCCAGCCCCAGTACCGGGATAGTCAGCATCTGCGGGAACTGACGGGCGAAAATATCCCAGCTCTGCGCATCGTACTTTTTCAGATCCAGCGGCCAGCCGGCAATACGGCGGAAGGGGGCGCCCGGTTCCAGCATCGCCAGCGTATACAGCATACGGCTTTCGCCCAGCACAATCCGTTGTGGATTGTCAGGGATGGTGACCTGCTGACCGTCGATATCGGTGATAGTGCGTGCCATCACCGGCGCACCGACCAACAGCAGAACGGCCATCAGCAGTGAACGCAGCAGGGCTGGCGCACCACGCGCGCCAGCCAAAGGGTTAACATCAGAATTCAACACTGGCCTGTACCATAACGTTACGGGTGGCGCCTTCACGAACCCGCAGGTTGCCGCCACTGGAGGTGTAATAGTGCTTGTTAAACATATTATTCAGGTTAAGGCGCAGCTGGGTTTTCTCACCGAACAGGCGATTGTTCCAGGCAATAAAGCTGTCCGCCACCACATAGTCGGGCAGGGTGAAGCTGTTTTCCGGATCGCCTGCGCGTGTACCGATATAACGTGCGCCACCGCCAATACGGAAGTCACCCGGAATCCCGCTGACGCTGAGATTGTGGCTCAGGTACAGTGCGCCGGAGTGCTTCGGTGCATTCTGCAGCCGGTTGCCGTTGTTGGCGCTGTTTTCACCATCGTTAACAATCTCGGCTTTGTCATAGCTGTAACTGGCGCTGAGATCCCAGTCCGGCAGGATCTCGCCGTTCAGCTCGAACTCTGCTCCGCTGGAGCGCGCTTTATCAATTTCGCGCGTGTCGCCATTGATGCTGAGCGACATATCTTTCTCATCAATACGATACAGCGCGACGCTGGCAAACAGTTTCGGTGAAATCTGCCATTTACTGCCCACTTCCCAGGTGGTGCCCTGTTCCGGCTTGCCGACGTTGCCGTCATCATCCACGTCGGTTGACGGGGTGAACGATTTGCTGACGCTGCTGTACAGCGACACGTCCGGCGTCAGTTTATAGATTAACCCGGCCTGCGGCAGGAATTTATTGCCTTCATCGTTCAGCGTTTCCACCACCGGGTCGAAACCTTTCGACGAGCGCTGCTCATAGTGCTGGTAACGCCCGCCGAGCACGGCGATCCAGTCTGGCGTCAGTGAAATGCTGTCTTTGGCATACACCGAACGGCTGTGAACCCGGCTCAGCAGATTAGCGTTCGCGGTTCTTTCCGTGGTGCTGTTCACGGTGGGTGACAGAATATCGTACTGCGGGTCGTACAGATTAAAGCTGCTGTTGGCCTTGCCCTGATACTGGTGCGCACGGTAGGTCTGGTTCATCTCATAATCGGTGCCCAGCACGATGCTGTGCGCCATACCGAAGATATCCTGGTTGCCGATCAGATCCCAGGAGACATATTTGGTCTTATGGTTGAAGCCGCGGTTCGCATCGGCCCGGCGGGTGACGGCGCCAGTCGTGGCATTCACGGCGGTGACACGCACTTCATTATTATTGTACTGGCGCTGGTTCATCCCCAGCGTGACGCGGGTGCTCCAGTCGTCGCTGAACTGCCAGTCGTAATGCGCGTTCAGCGTTTTGTTATGGCCCCAGGCACGGTTAGCGGTATCGTCCAGACGATTTTTATAGCCGACATCAACTGGCTTGCCATTAATAAAGGCAGTACCACGGTCGTAAGGAATGTCATAGCGGTAATCTTCATAGCTTACCAGGAAGCTGGCCTGTTCGCCGTACCACTGCAGTGATGGTGCGATCAGCGTGTGCTCATCTTTGCCAAAGTTACGCCAGTAATCCTGATCCTGCTTTTCGGCAATCAGACGGAAAGCAAAGCCGTTACCCAGCGGTCCGGTGACATCGACACTGCCCGCGCCGCCGCCTTCGCTGGCGTAACGGCCGCTGACTTTGGTGTGCCATTCATACTGCGGTTTTTTGCTGACGACATTAATAATGCCGCCCGGGTTCTGGATACCATACAGCAGTGAGGAGGAGCCTTTCAGCACTTCAACCCGTTCCGTGGTCGCGCTCAGGTTCAGTCCCTGGCTGCTGCGAATGCCGTCGCGATAAATGGAGCCATCCGAGTTAGCACCAAAGCCACGACGCACAAAGCCATCTTCAGTTCCGGCGAGGGTATTGGCTTCTGACACGCCGCTGACAAAACGCAGCGCCTCAGCCAGACTGGTGACCTGATAATCATCCAGCTGCTTCTGCGTCACGACGCTGACCGACTGGGCTTCATTCAGCTTTGCGGTTGGCGTTTTGCTGGCAACCGAGGTGCTGGCAACGCTGTAATCCTGTTCGCTGCTGTCCTGCGCGGTGACGGTCATGGTGTTCGTGTCATCAGCAGCAAAACTGTTCCCTGCAGACATAAACGTGGCGCTGCAAATCGCGGCCAGAAGCGTCTTCTGGTGCTTTTTGCTGAATTGCGTAAGCATATTATTGTTCATTTATCTGAGCTGACCATTGGTGTTATTTGAATGACGAATTCAGTCCCTGCCGCTAAATAAAGCAGTAAAAAGCAGGTAAATTTCAGTACCCTGTATGAAAGTGAGAATCATTCAAACATGGCGATATGTAGTAGTAAATGCAAATTTACGGTGTTTTACTACATCGTCAGGGCAGGCTGATTGTGCAGAGGTAACGCCGCGAGCTGTCATTTATTTTTCTGAATTTAAACAACTTTATTTATATCCCTTCATTTTTAATGGTTGGGTTTTCCTGATGTCAGATGACCCGTCTCTCACAATCCCTGCACTTGACGACTACATGCGAAGGCGGCAGGATTATGCGCTAAGAGAATGATACGTATTACTATTTGGTCAATAACCGGACGTCACATGGCAACCAGAAAACCAGTAAAAAATCGCGTGGATATTTTTGGCGAACGCTTTCGCGCGCGAGCGCATACGCTGTCGCCGGGATTACAGGCGGTGGCGCATTATCTTAATGACCACCGGGAAAAGGTACTGGAAAGCACGGCGCTGGACATTGCCGCTGCCACCCAGACTTCTGACGCCACCGTGGTGCGGGCGATTCAGGCATTAGGGTTCGCTGGCCTGCGCGATCTGAAAAAGACGCTGGAAGCATGGTTTGGCCCGGCGATGACCTCAGAAGAGAAAATGATCACCACGGTGAAAGAGCTGACCTGCGACATCGATTCCGGCATCGATTTTGTGCTGGAAGGGCATAAGCGCACCTGCGATATGTTGTCTGAGGCACCAAACCGTGCGGCGATCACTCAGGCGGTATCGCTGCTGTTAGATGCGCGTCAGGTGGCGATCTTTGGCATTAATGCGTCTGGTGTGCTGGCCGACTATAGCGCGCGTCTGTTTAATCGTATTGGCCTGCCTGCGGTGGCGCTGAATCGCACCGGGCTATCACTGGCGGAGCAGTTGCTCGAATTACAGCGCGGCGATGTGCTGATTATGATGGCGCAGAAATCCGCGCACCGTGAAGGCACCACCACACTGCGTGAGGCGAAACGGCTGGGGATGCCGGTGATCCTGCTGACTAACGCCACCGATTCCTTTTTTGCCACCGAAGCCGATGTGGTGGTGAATGTGCCGCGTGGCGGGGAAAATGGCCGCATTCCGCTGCATGGTACGGTGCTGGTGTGTCTGGAGATGATTATTCTGTCGGTCGCGTCCGCCACGGCGCAGCGCACGGTGAAGACGATGAAGCGCGTGCAGGATTTTTATCGCGGCCTGAAACCGTCCGGGAAAAAATAGTCCGTGCACGCGTTGATCATCAGCGTATTACCACTTCATTTCGCCGGTATTCACTTTGGCGCTCAGCTCCAGTGAGCTTTCATCCGCCAGGCCGGGCCAGGCTTTTTTCATGGCGTCGATCACCGTGCCAGAGGTGCGATTTTTCTGCAGCGCCTGCTCAAAACTCTGCAGATAATCACGGGTAAAGGTCACCGCCTGATCACCTGCCGGGCGTTCGCCAAGGTAGTGCCCCGGGATCACGGTCTGCGCCTTCAGGCTGTGCACCTCGTCCAGTACCCGGACCCAGTTCTGGCGACTCTCCGGGGTTTGCGTATCAGCGGTCCAGACGTGGATGCCGGAAGAAACCGCCGTGCCGCCAAGAATCGCTTTGCTGGACGGAATCCAGATATACGCGACGTAGCTGTCGGCGTGGCGCAGTTCCAGCGTTTCGCCATCCACACTGAAACGGGTGGTGGTGCTTTCCTGTGGCACGATGACTTGCTGCGGCGCACCTTCTTTCATCTGTGGTCCCCAGTATTGCAGCTTGGCCTCTTTGGTGGCGCGAATATGCGCCACCACTTTAGGTGATGCGACCACTTTCACCTGCGGCCAGGCATTGATAATCGGCTGCAGGCCGAAATAGAAGTCAGGATCACCAGAGGTGATAATGATCTCTTTCAGCGTTTTACCGCTCGCCTTAATCTTTTTTACCAGTTGCTCACCGTCTTTCACGCTGAACTGTGCATCAACCAGGATCGCCTCTTTCGGGCCGGAGACTAAGGTCGAAGAGACCGGGAAAATGCCGTCGTGCTGCGGATTATACACCTCCAGCTGCAGCGGGACGGCCAGAGCCGAAGCGCTGGCGAGTGATAATAGCGCGGTCAGTGAAATAACTTTCATCATAACGTTCCTTAATGTTCAGTCTGTTCAAGGTGGGGGGTGACAGTGGCGAAAAATTGTTCGGGCTGGCCGTAGAACTGCCCGGCGGGCAGCAACGTAGTGACACCCTGGCGATCTGCCAGCACTGCGGTTGGGAAACCCTGGCCGCGCACCTGCGCCATCAGCATCCGGCCATGCTGGATGGCGGCAATCGTCTCATCGGCACGGACCTGCGTCAGCGAGATGGCCTGGCCGCAACTCTGCCGGATAATCTCATCAACCACGCTGGCGCGGGTGATATCGCGTCCGTCGCGATACCAGGCGCTTTGCACGGCATTTAAGTAGTCTGTCTCTGCGCCAGCTTGTGCAAAGCGTTGTACCGCCAGCAGTCCCTGAGACGCGGGCAGGGAGTCGAGTAACAGATCCTCTGTCGCCAGCAGTGAGTGACGATAAGCATCGCCAAACGGCATACCAGTCAGTTTCGCAATACGATCATCATGCTCATGGACATGCTGCAGCCAGCTGGCATCAATCCGGCGGCGCTGGGCGCCAATAAACAGCCCTCCAGGCAACAGATATTGTGCCTGCGGGAAACGCTGCGCAATGCGGTTAATCAGCGGAAGTGCGCCGTAACTCCAGCCACACAGGGGATCGATAATCCAGTAAATGCCGGTTTGAAAAAACATCGGGTGTTGCTCTGTCAGGGAATAATGCTCACTATTCTACGGCGTTTCCCAGCGCTGAGAATTCCTGAAATAATGAATGCTCAGTTTCGTAAATCGATCAGATGGAGAGAATATGGACCGGGTGATGGCATCAGTGGTGTTTAACCGGATCTGTGAACTGGGCAGCCTGAGCGCTGCGGCCCGTTCACTGGCGATTTCACGTCCAATGGTCAGCCGCTATCTGGACGAAATGGAGAAATGGGCAGGTGCGCGTCTGATTCACCGTTCTTCACGCCGTCTGACGATTACGCCCGCTGGCGAGAAGATTTTGCAAAAAACACGTCAGCTGGCACAGCTGTCCGACGATATTGAAGGACAATCCACGCGCACCACACCTTCCGGTACACTGCGCATCGCCTGTGCGCATTTTACCGCCAGCTATATTCTCGGGCCGGTATTGCCATCTTTTCTGGCACGCTATCCGGCCTTGCGAATAGAGGTGGAAATCAATAACCAGCCGGTAAGCCTGGTGGGAGAACGCATCGATCTGGCGATTCGCATTACCAACGACCCGGAACCCGGCGCCATCGCTTTTCGTCTTGGCGAGTGCCGTTCCGTCCTGTGTGCGTCACCCGATTATCTGGCGACACACGGCGTACCGCAGACGCTGGCGGATCTTACCAGCCATAATTGCCTCCACTACAGCCGTTTTGCCAGCCAGAACTGGTCTTTCTACACTCGCGACAACGATGTCGTGACCGTGGCGGTAAACGGCAACTTTAGCGCTGGGATATCTTCTCTGCTGTGTGATATGGCGATGGCGGGCGCGGGTCTGGCGATGGTTCCGGAAAGTGAGGCGCGCGCCGGGATCGACAGTGGCCGTCTTCTCAGGGTGTTGCCGCAGTATGAGCCTCAGCGGCTGGGGATTTACGGGCTGTATATGTCACGCGAGCATCAGCATTCGGCGCTGCGTTTGTTACTGGACGCTGTACAGATGCATCTGGCAGGCATTTAATGGCGTAATCGGGCCAGTCCAGCGTACTGGCAAAAACGGCTGATTCACGTTGGCTGGCGATTGCAGTAGCATTAACCTTTTTGGTGTTCTGCTCACCTTACTGGAGTGTAATCCATGCTGATGAACAATCATAAACCCGGTCCGGCGCTGTTCTCATCACTGCTGATGCTGACCTCTGTCGCGGCTGTTGCTCAGGCGCAGCAGGAAAGTGCCGGGCTGGATGCATTGCCGCAGCAGACGGCGCTGGTCGGCACCTGGACCGCGGTGCCGGATGCGCCGCGGGTGGACATTCCTGAGCATCCGGCTCGTGGCCTGTATCACCTGCGGCAGCACGGCAACGGCGTTGCCGAGGTACTGGGCTATCTGGCGATGAGCAGTCCATCGTGGATCGTCACCAGCCCGGACGGTAAGTTTGCCTGGGTCACTAACGAAGAGGATAGCGGGCGGGTCACCAGCCTTGCGCGTGATGAGTCGGGTCGTATCACGGTGATCAATTCTGTCAGCAGCGAGGGGGCACAACCGACACACGCGGTACTGACGCCGGATGCGAAGTTTTTACTGGTTGCTAACTATTCGGTGGAAAAGGGCGGCGCGGGCGTTGCGGTCTTGCCCGTCAGTCCGCAGGGGGCGCTGAACGCAGCCACACAGCATATTCGTTATGACGCAGGTTCGGGGGCGGTCAGAGAGCGCCAGCAAAGCGCGCATGCGCACTCGGTGAACGTGACGCCAGACGGCAGATACCTTTACGTCGCCGATCTCGGCAACGACCTGCTGCATGCTTACCGCTACCATGCTGATCGCGCCCAGCCACTGGAGGCGGTCACCGCTTTTGATGTGAAAATGGCCCCAGGCAGCGGGCCGCGCCATATGGTGTTCACGCCGGACGGCAAATATGCCTATGTGACAGCGGAGATGAGCGGTGAAGTAGTGATCTTTACCGTCAGCGACGGTCGTCTGAGCGAAACGGGCAAAGTCCGTTTAACGGACGACAGCGATCCGGCTTTTAACAGTGCTGCAGGGATTATCCTCAGCCCGGACAACCGGTTCCTGATCACGGCTAACCGCGGCGAGGATAACCATTTGCTGGTGTATCGCATCAGTCAGGATGGTTCGCTGGAACTGGCCGGGCGTTATGCCAGTGGGGGAAGTGAACCGCGCGCGTTCTGCTTTGATCCTTCAGGCCGTTATTTGCTGGTGACGAATGTCTTTAGCAACAATGTGGTGGTGTTCGGCTACGATGCACCGTCAGGTGCTCTGCTGGCGACCGAAAACCATGCCACGATCCCGACCCCGACGGATGTGAAATTTTTTAACTGACCACGTGCGTTGTCTGGGGATGCTAAGTCAAACGGACAGCGCAATTTCCTGCCTAGCGCAATTTCTTGCGCTGTTTCTGGTTTAAGTCACTGCTCTGGCAAGGTTACGCAGCACAAAGTGCAGTATGCACGCAGTTTTCTGCGAGCAGCCCGCGACCACAATCAAAAGTAAAGATAAGTTTCCTTTAAAATCATAAGGATATCATTCTGGCACGCCCCTTGCTCCTGACCATGGCGAAATACACACACATGTTCAACTGCAAGGAGCATTACCATGCCAACTCCATGTTATATCAGCATCGAAGGTAAAACCCAGGGCAACATCACCGCCGGTGCCTTCACTTCCGATTCCGTCGGCAATATCTACGTGCAGGGCCACGAAGACGAAATGCTGGTACAGGAATTCAAACACGTGGTGACCGTGCCGACTGACCCGCAGTCCGGTCAGCCGTCCGGCCAGCGTGTGCACAAGCCGTTCAAATTCACTGTCGCCCTGAACAAAGCCGTGCCGCTGATGTACAACGCCCTCGCGTCCGGCGAGATGCTGCCGACCGTGACCCTGAAGTGGTATCGCACCTCTGTGGAAGGCAAGCAGGAGCACTTCTTCTCCACCACCCTGACCGACGCCACCATCGTGGACATCGACTGCCAGATGCCGCACTGCCAGGACCCGGCGAAGTCTGACTTCACCCAGCTGATCGAAGTATCACTGGCGTACCGCAAAATCGACTGGGAGCACAGCGTGGCCGGGACTTCCGGTTCTGACGACTGGCGTGCGCCGATCGAATCGTAATCCCTGTACTTCAGGCCGTACGTTTCCCTCCCCCATGCAATGGGGGAGGGTCAGGAGGGGGAGCAAAAGACTGAGATACCCGGTCGTTTATTCCCCCGTCCCGGCCGTCAGCGCCTGATTTTCCAGATGTGTTTTGCCGGAGCAGACCGGTTTTTTACGTTTCTGCCCTGAGCGGTGGCACAGGCCAGCGCTGAGTGCAGAGTTAACAGACAGCGGGAAGCGCGCACGGTGAGTCACCGGGCGTGCGGTAGCCGTGGGGCGGGAGAGAGGAGAAGCAGGGTGGCAACGCTGACAGGATTACAGTTCACCGTGAAGATAGGCGCGCTGGCGGAAAGCACCTTCTCGGTGGTGGATTTTGAGCTGGACGAGGGGCTGAACCGGCCGTTTGTGCTGGCGCTGAACCTGGCGAGCGCGCAGCCGGGGATTGATTTCGCGGCGGTGCTGGACCAGCCGTGTGAGCTGATGGTGTGGTATGAGGGCACGCTGCAGCGGCGGGTGAGCGGGATTGTCAGCCGTTTTGCGCAGGGCGACACCGGCTTTCGCCGCACGCGTTACCAGGCGGAGGTGCGACCGTCGCTGTGGCGGCTGGGTCTGCGGCGCAACGCGCGTATCTTCCAGGCGCAGGACCCGCAGACCATCATCAGCACGCTGCTGCAGGAAGGGGGCATCACGGACTACGCCTTTGCGCTGCGCCACGCGCACGCGGAGCGTGAATACTGCGTGCAGTACCGCGAGAGGGACCTTGAGTTTATCAGCCGCCTGGCGGCGGAAGAGGGGATGTTCTTCTTCCACGAGTATGAAGCCGGCACGCACCGGGTGGTGTTCGCGGATGACGCGGGTGCGCTGGGCCAGGGGGAGCCGCTGTTCTTTAACATGGCGAACCAGGGGCTGTCGCAGGGGGCGTTTGTCCGCCGCTTCCGCTATGCCGAGACGGTGAGCACGGCGGAGGTGGAGCTGAAGGACTACAGCTTTAAAACCCCGGCCTACGCGCTGTCGCACAGGAAGGTGAGCGGTGAGCTGGCGCACCAGCGCGAGCAGTACGAGCACTACGACTACCCGGGGCGCTTCAAGCTGGACGCGAGCGGTCAGGCGTTCACCGGCTTCCGCCTTGACGCGCTGCGGGCAGAGGCGGTGACCGGCGGCGGCGCGTCAAACTGCGCGGATTTACGCCCGGGGCAGAGCTTTGCGCTGACGGAGCACCCGAACGCGGCGCTGAACACCGGCTGGCAGGTGACGGCGGTGATTCACACCGGGAAACAGCCGCAGGCGCTGGAAGAAGAGGGCGGCGGTGAACCGACCACGCTGAGTAACGAATTTGCGGTGATAAAGGCGGTGACGACGTGGCGTGCGCCGCTGCCGCACAAGCCGATGGTGGACGGCCCGCAGATTGCGACGGTGACGGGCCCGGCGGGCGAGGAGATTTACTGCGACAAATATGGCCGGGTGAAGCTGCAGTTCCCGTGGGACCGTTACGGTGCGAGCGACGACCAGAGTTCGTGCTGGGTGCGTGTCAGCCAGGGCTGGGCGGGCGGTCAGTACGGGATGATCGCCATTCCGCGCATCGGTCATGAAGTGGTGGTGAGCTTCCTCGAAGGCGATCCGGACCAGCCGCTGGTCACCGGGCGTACGTATCATGCCACTAATCCGACGCCGTATGTGCTGCCGGAACATAAAACCCGTACCACCCTGCGTACCGACACTCATAAAGGCAGTGGTTTTAACGAACTGCGCTTTGAAGATGAAGCGACGCGCGAACAGATTTACACCCATGCGCAGAAAGATATGGATACGGTGATTAACAATATCCATCGCCAGAGCGTGGGACGCGATGAGCACCTCAGCGTGGCGCAGGATCGTTTCCAGCGTATTGACCGTCACCACCATCGCACCGTCGGTCAGGACGATTTCGAGCAAATCGGTCAGGACCATCATCAGGCCATTGGTCGCCATTTTATCCAGAGCATTGCTCAGTCATTTAAACGCTTTATCGGCGGTGGTGAAGTGACGCGCATTGATGGCAGCCGCCAGACCACCCTGAGTGGCTCGGAAGAAGCGCTGATTGGCGCCAGCCAGCGGGTGGTGGTGAACACTGACAGCTACCTGAAAGCGACCGATATCGTGCTGGAAGCCGGTCAGTCACTGACGATTAAAGGGCCGGGTGGCTTTATTAAGATCGATAGCGCGGGCATCACCATTCTTGGCAGCGTAGTGAAAATCAATGATGGTGGCGCAGCAGGGGCAGGAACCGCACCGGTGTCGATTGAACCGGAAACACCAACCAAACCGACCCTGCCGGAAGCGCCAGACCGGCGCTAAGGAGAAACGATGCCAGGTGCTGCACGTTTAGCGGACAGCTGTGCCGGACACGGCTGTTTTCCTGCCACGCCGATTATTGCGGGCAGTGGCGATGTGATAATTAATGGCAAACCTGCGGCGCGCAAAGGTGACGCGGTGTTGCTGCATGCCTGCCCGTGTCCGAATATGCCGCACGGTGTGCATAGCCGGGCGATCTCTGCCGGGTCTGGCAGCGTGATTATCAACGGCAAGCTGGCGGCGCGGATCGGCGATGCCATCGGCTGTGGCGGTTCCGTGGCGGCGGGCAGTGGCGATGTGATTATTGGTGATTCACCGTTGCAGTCGCCGGTGAAAGAGTGTGGTGCCGCCTCGGCGAAAAGCCGTGCCCCGCTGCTGGCGCTGACACCGATGCTGCTGCCTGCGCTGATGGAATGGGCGCAGACCGCTGAGTTGCCGATGCTGGATGAGGCGCTGAGTGTACTGCAGCGTAAAGACCGCTACCTGGCACGCGCGAAGCTGGCGCAGGAAGCGACATCATTGCCTGGTCTGAAAGACGCGGCAACCCGGCTGGCATTTAATAACGACAGCATCTTACGTGCCGAAGCGGCACAGTATGTCTACGCGGTGGATGAGGTGGCGCGTGGTGCACGGGATGTGCTGCCGAAAGCACCGGTGGGGCTGGAGATCCTGACTGCACAACAAATACCTGAACTGGCAAATGTGACCTTTACGGATGCCGAATCCGGCTTTGGTTCAGCGTTATTCAAGTCCGCAGTCAATGATGAGACGATGCTCACTTTCAGAGGGACGAACAACAGTGTCACCGGAAAAGAAGACTGGTTAGCCAATCAGGGCCAGGGCATGGGAATTGAAATGGAGCAGTATAAACGGGCAATGGATACTGCCAGAGTGGTGAAAAATATCGTATCTGACACACCTCTTGTGGCGGTTGGCCATTCTTTAGGGGGTGGGCTGGCTTCGGCAGCGGTAAGCGTGACAAAACTACCAGGATATACTTTCAATTCCGCGGGGTTACATAGCAAAACGGTGGCGAGAGCCGACGGTGCCAGTCTGGCTGAAACCTCGACACTGATTAACACTCAGGCAGTAGATGGCGAGATTCTGACGCTGGTACAGGGCTGGGGAAAAGCGGCGGTTCCGGGTTTATTATCGGGGGCAGGTGCACTGATCGGCGGTCCGACAGGGGCGGCTATTGGCGCAGTGGCTGGCGCAGGTGCCTTACTGAGTGGCGGCTTACCTAAAGCTGTCGGACAGATGATGCCACTACCGGCAGTCGGTGGCTCACCTCTTGCACGGCACGGTATGGATCAGGTTATTGCAGGTATTGAAAGTCAAAAGAAAGAAGATATCGGGAAGATAACGAGTGTACTTAAGGGGGCTGATGCAGTGGCTGACAAAGTTTAAATGGATGGTGGTACTGTTTAGTGGAATGTTAAGCGCCTGTCAGGCTGGAGGACACAAAATGCAAATCGGAGAGCTGTTTGACCCACCGATGGTTACATTATTGCAAGCCATCCGCCAGGGAGACGAGGCACAGGCACGCCGCTTAATGGCCGAAGGCGTGGATTTAAATACTCAGGGTAAACAGGGTATCACGCCGTTGCTATGGCTGATTTACCAGACGCAGGATAAAGCTGCAACGCGGCTGGCATTAACGCTGGGCGCTAATCCGAATTATAAAGACGGTTCGGGCGATACTGCCGTCAACCGGGTTGCAGGTGTCAAAGATCCAGAGTGGCTGAGCATAATTCTGGCCGCAGGTGGCGATCCCAATTCCATTGGCCGTCAGGCAGAACCCGCGTTATTTAATGCTATCAGAGAAGAACGCTGGGCGAATACAGAAATGCTGGTTGAACGCGGTGCGGATGTTAATTTACCGGATGGGCTGAGCAGGAACAGTGCGCTGTATGCTGCTTATCTTAATCAGTATGACTTCACGTGGTGGCTGATTGAACAGGGTGCCAGCGTGAAAGGTTATGACCGTTCTGGTGCTGATCTGTCGTGGATGGTGCATGACAGCCTGTCGATTATGTCGCCGGAGTCACCTCGTTATAAAACATTATTAAAAGTGAAACACACACTGGAGCAACAGGGTGTGACATTCCCGCCGCCATCGCCGAAAGAGATTCGCGCCCTCAGAGCGAAAGGTGAAAAGATTTAACTCATGCACATAGTGATCGCGTTACTGCTCAGCGGATTACTGTCTGCCTGTCAGGCGGGAGGGAAGAACATGCAGGCTAGCGAACTCTTTACGCCACCTATGGCTGAACTCCTGCAGACGCTGCGTCAGGGGAATGAAAGTGAAGCCCGTCGTTTATTAGCCAGCGGGCTCGATTTAAATATCCGTGGCAAAGAGGGCGTTCCGCCATTGCTGTGGCTGATTTATGAAACTCAGGACAAAAACGCCGTACAGCTGGCGCTAAAACTGGGTGCCGATCCGAATTTTAAGGACGGCTCAGGAGACAGCGCAGTGAACTGGGTGTCAGGCGGTAAAGACCCTGACTGGCTGCGCATCATTCTTGATGCGGGCGGTGACCCGGACAGTGTGGATCGCAATGGTCAGCCAGCGCTGTTTAGTGCAATTGGTGAAGCGCGCTGGGCTGATATTGAGTTGCTGGTACAACGCGGTGCAGATCTCAATAAAAAAGACAAACTACAGCGTAATAGTGCGCTGTATGCAGCCTATATCAATCAATATCAGATCGTACTCTGGCTGATTGAGCAGGGGGCCAGTGTCACGGGATATGACAGTGTTGGCGCGGATCTCGCCTGGGTGGTACATGACAGCCTCGCTATCATGTCAGCGAATTCTCCACGTTATCCCTCGTTGCTGAAGGTGAAACAGCAGCTTGAACAGCGTGGCAGAACATTCCCGCCGCTGTCGCCACGCGAAGTGCAGGCGCGTCGCGCGCAGGGCGAAAAGCTTTAACGCTGTTTTTGCCTGCCCGACCGTTCTCTGCACACTGGCAGAGAACGGTGAAAATAACAGAATTTACCCTCTCTCGCCGCACCCGTAACGTTTCTGACTGCTGCCCGCCACCCGGCCGGGCGCTGAATGACCCACTATCGACCCAACACTATGACGACAACCGGACTTTCCCTGTTTGCGGTAAGCCAGCATTTCGCGTTGCCGCTTTACGCGCTGGTCGACCCGCTGCTTTATCCGGCGCTGCCTGCGTTCTGGCGCGCCTTTCAGCCGCGAGCCGACCATTTATGGCAGACGCTGCATTTTACCGGTGCGGCCGCTGACTGGCAGCCTGTCGCGCCGATGCTGGTGCAAATTGACGAAGGAGGCCCGGGTGAAACCCTGCTGCACTGGCTGCAAGACACCCAGGAAGCACGGCATAGCGGCATCGTACTGCTGCACAGCGCATTGCCGTTAGCGGATATCTGTCACTACTGGCAACAGCGTATTCACTGCCGCTACCCGGACGATACCGCGGCAATCTGGCGCAGCTGGTCGGCAGCCGTATTGAGGCGCTGGTGGCCGACGATGAATGCTGAACAGCAGCAGGCTTTCGCTGCCGGCATCAATGCCCTCTGGCTGCCGCTGGCGAATGGTGACAGTGCCGACGGTCTGTATCAGCCGCTATGGGCCAGCGACACTTGCGCAGACAGTCAGCCGGATTACCGCATCATTCTCAGTCGTTACCAGTTTTATCTGCTGGCGGATGAAAATCGCCTGCACCGGCTGGCGAATCAGCTGTGGCTGCATGCCAGCCAGTTCTACCGTGAAGAACTCGATATTGAGTGGCTGAAAAGCCGCTTTCTCAGTGGCATCGCCGCTGCGCAACAGCGTTATCCCTATGCCTCTGCCGACGAGTGTGAAGGCTGGTCAGCACATCGCTGGCTGCTGGGCAGTGAGTTTTATCTGCATCCGCAATTTATGCACTTAACACAACGTTATCCGCTCGGTGAAAGCCTGCGGATTTTCAAATCCAATCCCGCCAGGTGGCAGATGTCCGCCTGAATTATCACCGTCCCGGCTGGATGCGCGGCGAATTAGCCGATTTTACGGAGAACACAGCGTGACCCTGTCTCAAACCTTTCAGCAACTGAAACCTGAAACGGAAGCTGACTGGCAAAGCAAGCTGGCGGAAGGTGGCTGCTTTGTGATTGCCGAGGCGGCGATTAACGATGCCGTGCCCTGGCTGGCGGAGCGCTGGGGCGGCAGCCTTGAGCAGACACGCCTGTACTGGGGCGAAAGCGGACGCATCCACGCGTCGATCTCACCGTACTGCATTCCGGTGAACCCGACCAACTGGCCGCAACTGCGCGAACATCTGCTGATTCAGGAGGGCTGGGGCATCGGCATTCAGCTGGAGTGGTTTATGCGCACGCTGTCACCGCTCGATCAGCTGCTGGAGCTGGTGAAACATCTGCGCCAGTGGAGCCTGGTCGAAACACAGGACGGGGAGAACGCCATTTTGCGCGTCAGCGACTGGCAGGTGATCACACCGCTGCTGGCGGCCAGCACGGTGAATGAAGCCACCTCATTTTATGGCCCGGTCGCCACCTTCTGGCAGCTGGGTTGTCAGGGGAATGCCGACAGCCTGACGCTGACCCGGCGCGAATATGTCGCGCAGCCGATGGTGATGCCGCGTCAGCTCAGTGAGCTGCAGTGGCAGGCGATTCTGGCACCGTCCGATAAACGCGTGCTGGTGCGCTACAGCGAGCATCTGCGTCAGTACCACGCGCGCTGGCGCGATGCCGACGACACGGTACTGACGGAATTTATCGTCCAACAGCGCACCCAGGCGCAGCTCCATGGCTTTAACAATGACCGCGATATTGTGCGTTATCTGGCGCTGGCGACCGAACTGGAACCGGCGTTTATTGCCAGCGACTGGGCGCAGCCCATATTGCAGCAGGTCGAGTATATCGGCAGTGAAAGCCGTATGGATCGGCTGTACCGCAAGGCGATTGAACAACTGGATATGGCATAACGAGAAAAGGAAGCCGTTTTAATGAGTGAGAATAAACAGGCGGTGCTGTCTGTCAGCGATGACGCGGCCGCGAAAAACTTCAGCACCGACAACACGCTTTCCGGTGGTTGTGTGAAATGTGGCTGCGAGGTGCTGGTCCATTATCACTACGATTCAGGTAAACCTGTACCGAATGCCCCGTTTGTTCTGACTGACAGCAATAACAAAGAGATCCACGGTAAAACCGATGCCAACGGCCTGTGCTTAATCTACGACATGGGCTGCAGTAACTACGAGCTGTTGATCGAAGAAGGCTCTGATGAATTCAGCCCAAAGGAGACGGTGGCGAACAACCCGGTGCTGCAGGCGAATCCAGACTATGCAGTGCTGGCCGGGGAATATTTCACGCTGTTTCTGTTACTGCGTAAGCTGGGGTTACTGGAGTATGACGCTGACGACAGCAGCGATAACTATGTTGATATCGATAACAGCGGTTTCCTGGGCGGGATGTTTAACTCGGTGCCGGATGAATACCGCAAAGCCTGGGATCGTTTTCACTAGCTGGACCGCAAGATCAATCGCGGCAGCGTCGAACTGAAGCGGGCAATCAATAAAATCCACCACAGCCTGGCGGCGGAAGTGGCGGATAAGGCTGATGATGATAACAGCGCTGTGCTGCTGTTCTGCGAAATTGCACTGGGTTTTATTCCGGTGGTGGGGCAGGCGATGGATGTCTACTCCATCGGTGAATGGGGCTGGAATACCTATGAACAACCGGCGCTGCTTGATGACAACCTGCATATTGCTGATGGCGCGCTCTGTGCCATCGGTCTGATTCCAGGGCTGGGCGATGCGCTGAAAGTGTCCGGGCGCGCGATCATCAAAGTGCTGGGCAAGAGTGGCGTGGCCGATTCCGCTGCGCTGAAACGCGCGATCAAAATTATCCGTAACCTCTCTGACGGTAACCTGGTCAAAGGGCTGGCAAACATGCGCAGCCAGCTGAAAAAGTACGGCGAGGACGGGAAACAGCTGCTGCTGAAGATCCATTCGGCACTGATTAAAGTGCTGCAGGAGTCGGCACAGAAAGGCAACTGGATTGTCTCGGTGATGAAGGACAGCTTCAACGCGATGGTGGAGGCGATTGGTAAGCTGATCAAAAAATATGATGAAGCACTGGCCTTTATCAGCAGCAAGTTTGATGAGTTTATCGCCAAAGTGGTCACCCGGGTGACCGGCACCGCCAAACCGAAAGGCAGCTACGCGCGCAAAAATGCCAAAGGAGAATCAGAGGCAACGGATTCGCATAATGCGGGGCGTGCGCATGATGATGTGGATGGCGACAATGCGGCGAAGAAAAAGCAAGCTGCAGAAAAGGATGGGGAGTGTAACGGGACAACTGATGGCTGCCAGACCAAAGGTGAACCCGTCGATATGGCCACTGGTGCGGTGGTTGACTGGCGTACCGATTTCACCCTCTCCGGTTTGTTGCCGCTGTCATTTAAACGCTATTACCGTTCGGCAGGAGAGCGTATTCCGGGGCTGCTGGGTCGGTTGTGGCGTACCAACTGGGATATGCAGCTTACCCTTGATCACGGCATCGTCACCCTGACTGATGGTGAGTTTAACCGCGCTGTCTTCGCCTTACCGGCAGAAGGTCAGATGGAACGTGCCGCCTCTAACCCGCAGTGGCGACTGACGCGTCAGCAGGGCCAGCTGCTTCTCATCAATCTCGACGGTACGCGCTACAGCTTCGACCATGCGCTGGGTAAACAGCTGTGTCTGACGGCAATCGAAAACCGTTCAGGACAGCGCATTCACTTCCTGTGGGAACGCAGTGCACTGCGCTGGCTCGAACTGCCGGATGGTCGTCTGGTGCATGTTGAAACGGCCCATCAGCGTATTACCGCGTTGACGCTATGCGATGCGGCGCGCCAGCCGCTTAAAACCCTTGCCAGCTACCGTTACGATCAACAGGGGTATCTGCTGAGTGTTCGTGCCGGTGAAGGTCGTAACTTTGATTATCAGTGGTCGCCGGAAGGCTGGCTGCTGCGCTGGAACGATCTGTCGCAGACCTGGGTTGAACATACCTATGATAAGCAGGGGCGCTCGATCAAAGACCAGGCGGCGGGCGGTTACTGGGATGGCCGTTTTGTCTGGGACGATGAGAATCTGACCGGACATTACTACAGCGGTTTTGGCGGCGTCACCAGCTTTGTGCGTGATACCCGCAACAACATTCTCTGCCGACGTGAGCCCGATGGCGGTGAAAATCATTTCGAATGGGTTGATAACCAGCTGGTGGCGCAGACCGATGCGCTGGGTAATCGCACCGAATTCACCCGCAATGACTGGGGCCAGATCACCAGCGTTACCCTGCCCAATGGCGCCGTCCATCGCTATGAATACGATGAAGATGGGCAGCTGCTGGCCTACAGCAACCCGCTCGGCAGCAGCTGGACGTATCAGCGTAATGCGCTCGGTCAGCTGGAAGCCACCGTCGATGCCGAAGGGCGTGCCTGGCAATATCACTGGAATGCGCAGGGGCAGCTGGCATCGGCCGTTGCGCCAGACGGTATGGCGCAACACTACCACTACAATGCACGCGGTCTGCTGCAGCGGCTGGAGCCGGATAATGCGCCAGCGGTCACCTTCTGGCATGACAGCAGCGACCGCCTGATCGAGCGCCATATCGCGCACGAAGAGGGGGTGCTGATCCGTCGCTGGGAGTATCAGGGCGGGCGCGAAGCACCTGCTAAAGTGATCTACGAAGACGGCACCGAAACCCGCTTTAGCTACGATATTGAAGGCAACCTGACCGGTGTAACCGATGCCCTCGGCCAGAATCACCTGTTCCGCTATGGCGCATTCGACAACCTGACCGAAGCCACTGACCCGCTGGGCGCGGTGATACGCTACCACTATAACGCCGAATCTGAATTCGCGGGCGTCACCAACAGCCATAACCAGACATGGCAGTACCGCTTTGACAACAGCGGCCGTCTGAGCGAAGAGCAGCACTATGATGGCCGGGTGTATCGCTACGCCTACGATCTGGCCGGACAGCTGGCGCAGCGCACCGCGCCTGATGGCAGCGTGCTAGCTTACCACTATGATGCCGTGGGTCAGCTGAGTGAAATCCGCGCCAGCCGCAGTGACGGAACCCGTGAAGGGGTCACCACCTTCAGCTACGACCTCGCCGGACGTCTGTTGCAGGCGGCGGGGCCGGATGCCACGGTGGAGTACGAGTGGAGTCCTGCGGGATCGCTGCTGGAAGAGAAGGTGAATGGTCGCGCGATACGTTCAGGTTACGACCAGGCCGGACGACGCGCGGCGGTGGACGGTATGCTCAATACGCTGGGGCTGGCGTGGCATAACGGACGGCTGAGCGCACTCAGTATTGGTTCGCACCAGCCACTTTCTTTCAGCCACAACAGCATGGGACAGGAGCAGCAGCGCAGCAATGGTCAGGGCTTTGCGCTGTGCCATGAGTGGAGCGCGACCGGCCTGCTGTCACGGCAGTGGCTGGAGCCGGGCGGCGGTGAAGTCAATGACGTGCTGGAACGTCGCTACCAGTATGATGCGCTGGACAGACTGACGGCGATTGACGACAGCCACTGGGGCGAGCAGGCGTTTCGTCTGAATGGTACCGGGCAGATCACCGCCGAGCGGCGCAGCGAAGGGCGGCGTCGCCAGGCAAGACTGTTTGGCTATGACAGTGAACAGAACCTGTGTGAAGTGTCGCAGCTGGCGCCAAAAGGTTCGCAGGAAAGCACACAGTCGCAGGCTGCACATTATGATGTGGCAGGACGCGTTATCCGTCGTGGCGAGGGGGAATACAGTTACGATGCCTGTGGCCGGCTGATTACAAAACGTCTGAATCGTGCCGGTTTCCGCCCGCAGGAAACCGAATATCAGTGGGATGCCCATGATCGGCTGGTGCGTATCACGCTGCCGGACGGCGCGCGCTAGCGCTATCGCTATGATGCCTTTGGTCGCCGGGTCAGTAAGGCACGCGAAGGGCGTGTTGATTCCGCGCAGGCGCTGATGCGGGTGGAGTATCACTGGGACGGCGATCAGCTGGTCGGCCAGCAGCAGTGGCTGGCGGATGGCAATGCGGCACGGGCAGTGCAGTGGGTGTATGAACCCGGCAGTTTCCGCCCGCTGGCGCAGCTGGAACAGCAGAATGGTGCGACGCGACTGCACTATATCGTCACCGACCTGACCGGCACCGCACGTGAGCTGTGCAGTGAAGAGGGTGATGTCCACTGGCGCGGCGAACAGGCGCTGTGGGGCGCATACCGCGAGGCGAAAACCCCGATGGCGCTGCGCCGCTGGCTGGGCGATGCCGCTAATGATGAAGTGAGCTGCGACCTGCGCTACCCCGGTCAGTTGTATGACGCGGAGAGTGGGTTATACTACAACCGCCATCGTTATTATGACCCGGAGATAGGGCAGTATATCTCGCCGGACCCGATAGGGCTGCGTGGAGGGCTGAGGCCGCAGGGGTATGTGCATAATCCGGTGGATTGGGTGGATCCGCTGGGGCTGACCCCGAAAGAAGGAAAAACTAAGGGGGCAGGGACAATACATGAATTAGATCCCAAAGAGATCCGATTTAGTCAGAGCTCGGTAAATGATGCAGGGCGGATTCAAGTTCGAAGTGCAACGCTAAGCCGCCTGTCTTAACTCTGCAAAGACCACTGAAGGCTGCCGGAAC
>NZ_CBFFRK010000058.1:0-27123 GCF_965644245.1 Erwinia sp. V71 | reverse complement strand
ACAGCTCAGCTAAGGTAAGGCTAATACAGCTAAGGACTCCACTGAACCCCACCGATTAAATCGCACCTTCCCTAACACTTCCAGCAGCAACAGGCTGCCGGTAAATATCAGCACGATGGTCAGAATAAATTGTTTACGATCGTCCATCCCGCTCTCCCCCTCGGCACATTATCTGCGGTTGCTATACTTTAAGAGTTTTCTATTAAACAAAGTATCAATACCGCAGATATCGCGGCGCAGGGTGGCGATATGATTTATCAATATCTTGATGGTGAAAACTGGCGACATATCTATCTGGTGGGCGATCTGCATGGCTGCCGTGCGCTGCTGGACCAGCAGTTGTTAAACCGTCATTTCGACACAGAACAGGATTTGCTGATTTCCGTTGGCGATCTGATTGACCGCGGGCCGGACAGCCTGGCCTGTCTGACGCTGCTGAAAGAGCCGTGGTTTCGCTGTGTGATGGGTAATCACGAGGCGATGGCACTGGCGGCCGTCAATGCGGGCGATCGCGATCTGTGGGTGATGAATGGCGGCGACTGGTATTACCGCCTGCGCGATGATGAATTGCATGCGGCGCAGGAGGCGTTGCAGCTGTGCCGGGATCTGCCGCTGATTTTACAGCTGATGCTGGAAGACCGTACGGTGGTGGTGGCGCATGCCGACTATCCTGCCGACCACTATGCCTGGGGCCAGCAGGTGAATACCCACCGGGTGGTGTGGGGGCGTGAGCGAGTCAGCCAGTTGCAGCAGGGGCAGGGCGCCACCATCAGTGGCGCAGATGATTTCTACTTCGGCCACACGCCGCTGCAGTCACCTTTACACGCGTTTAACCAGCACTTTATCGATACCGGCGCAGTATTTGGCAATAAACTGACGCTGGTGCAGCTGCAGTAAGCGTTATGCTTTAAACAATTTACCGTCGCGTACCAGCTCACGGGGGTAGTTGTTTTTCAGGCGATTACTGACTTTTTTGGCCAGCCCAATGGGCTGCTGTTGCCAGGTCACAATCACCTCATCGCGCGGTAATGCCGCCTGTGGATAGATGTCACGACCGCGATACCACTCTTCCGCTTCCTCTTCCGTCAGCGCCACACTGTTTGCCGCTGTGGGGCAGGCAAGCGCGACAACGGCCTCATGCTGCCAGCGATAGCCTTTCGGAAAGGTTTCCGCCAGTTTGAGACCAATGCGTGAGAAGCGCACACGGCCAAGCAGCGGCTCGATAGTGGCCGGGAACAGCCACAGTTCTTTATCCCGTTGCCACAGGTTCAGTGACGCATCCCACTCCAGCCCGGACTGACGCGCGGCGGCGCTGATCTCATCACTCAGTTTACGGCTGAGTGGTGAGAAGGGCAGTTTGCCCACTTTATAGCCCGGTTTTTCCATTGGCGGTACTGACGCAGTTTTGCGCAGTCGGGCGACAAAGAACCCTTCGCTGTCAAAAATCTGCGGGAAGACATGCAGATAACCTTCCGCTGTCAGTGCTCGTTCTGCACCCGCAAACAGCCCGTCAAGCGGCAGCACTTCAACGGCCGCGGGATAACGTGCCAGTAACCACGCCACCACCTGCTGATTCTCTATCTGGTTCAGCGTGCAGGTGGAGTAGATCAATGTGCCGCCGGGCTTCAGCGCATGGAATGCGCTGTCGATCAGATCACGCTGGGTGGCGGCAATTTCCTGAGTGCTTTCGGGTGTCCAGTTGCGCAGGGCATCGCTGTCTTTGCGGATGACGCCTTCACCGGAGCAGGGGGCATCCAGCAGAATGGCGTCAAAACACTCCGGTAATGCCGGACCAAATACCCGGCCGTCGAAATGGGTCAGCGCGGTATTGCTGACGCCGCAGCGACTGAGGTTGGCATGCAATACTTTTACCCGGCTGGCGGAATATTCATTGGCGAGAATCGCCCCCTGATTGCCCATTTTTGCTGCCATTTGCGTGGTTTTCGACCCCGGAGCAGCCGCGACATCCATCACGCAGTGCGCCTCGGGTGCGGCATCAAACAGGGCACTGACCGGCAGCATGGAGCTGGCTTCTTGAATATAGAACAGGCCACTCAGGTGCTCTGCTGTACTGCCAAGCGGCAGATCGTCAGCGTCTTCGCGTGCGATCCAGAACCCTTCCTCACACCATGGAATGGGCGTCAGCGCCCAGTTGTAAGGTTCAACCTGCCGCAGAAAATCGTCAACGCTGATTTTTAGGGTGTTAACGCGCAAACTGCGGCGCAGCGGCTGCTGGCTGATAGCGATAAACGCGTCAAAAGCAGCGCTGTCGGGCAGCGTTTCGCACATCGCGGAGAGAAAAGAGTCAGGGAAAAAGACGCGGGAAGAGTGAGCCACTGCGGGATACCGTTACAGAAAATAAGACGGCAAGTGTAACACAATGCTGTGGCGACGGAAAAAGGCGGTGTGGTTTTCGACCCGGAGATCGCACAGGGAACGCGGTCAGATCGGAAAGTCGCTGTTCGTCATCCTGACCGCTCGGCCCGCGCCGTCCATGGCGCGGGACGCTTTCCTCTTCAGCCCGCGTCCCCTGTGCTTTGCGCTACGGTGTTGCCTTTTAGAAAGTCACACCGAGCCTGATGATCACTGCGGAATTGCCGTACCCCAGTTGCGCCACTCTTTCGGCTCTTCATCCAGCAACAGGAAGTGTTTGCCCGGCGTGGCCTGTGGCGCCAGCGGCACGGTTGGTGGTGTGGCGAACTGAATACCGCCGCGAATAAATTGCTGAAGGGTGCCGGTTTTCACCACGCCACCGATCAGACCAAATTCGAGGTTATAACCGGATGCCAGCCAGAACACCGAGTTATTACGCACCAGATGCTGATACTTTTTGCTGACACGCAGCGTGATCTGTACGCGATCCGCCATGCTGCCAAGATAGGTGCCGGTCACCGTACCCACCTCAATACCGCGGAACAGCACCGGTGTTCCCACCGCCAGCGTGCCACCTTCCGGCGCATCCACCACAATATTCAGACCGTCAAGGTAGCGCGAATCGGTGATCGTCGCTTCCTGCAGCTCAAAGTTACGGCTGGCGCGTCCTTTCCCCGGGTCGACATTAATATAGGGTTGCAGCAGGGTATCAAGATGCTCCACGCCCGTGACCGAAATCTGTGGCGTGACCACCGAGAAGCGGCTGCCTAGTCGGGCGAAGTCATCAACATATTCCGGGTACAGCACCGCTTTGGCGATCACCTGATTTTTATCCTGGCTCAGCGCCAGTGACTCCAGCTGGCCGATATTAATGCCGAGATAGCGAATCGGCATGCCTGCGGAGAGTTTGCTGGCATCGTAGGTGTGCAGAGCGATCTGACTGCCCACCGCGCGCGCCGCCGTTTCTGAGCTATACAGCACGCGTTTAGCATCTGTACTGACCCCTGTACCTGCCCCGGTGAGATTATCGAAGCTGATGGCACCTTTAATGGCTCGGTTGAGCGGCGATGCCTGTACCGTCAGGCCGCTGCCATTCAGCTGCACACGTGCGCCACCTTCCGCCCAGAAGACGCTGTTGGCGGTCAGCAGTTTGCGGTACTCCGGCTTGATATGGACGGCGACATCAAACGCACTGGCCTTCGGCGTCACATCGACAATTTCACCCACCTGGAATTTGCGGTACAGCACCACCGACCCCGGCTGAATATCCGGCAGGCTGTTAGCGGTAAGCATAATGGTGGTCGGTGGATGATCACTGGTAATGCCTTCCGCCGCTTTTTCACTGTCGGCATACAGCGGATAGCTCTCTTTTACGGCACCTTTCGCGCCCGGTTCGAGGCGAATGCCACCATCCACCCATTCACGCGCACTGGCACCGAGCACCTGCATACCATCAATGCCGAATCTGACATCGAGGCGGCTGTTGATAATAAATTTGCTGTCGCCATGCACCAGTTCGCGGTACTCCGGTGCGATGGCAATGGCAAAATTAACCCCTTTCGCGTCCAGCGTGCGCTTCAGTACCTGGCCAATTTTGATGCCGTGCAACACCACCGGCTGGCCGCCGTCGATGCCATAGCTCTCCGGCGCGGTGAGTCTGACGGTCAGCACATTCGGTTGCTGCAGCAGCGACTCGTTGCTTTCCAGCACCTGGAAGTGATTCTGCGGTTCACCTTCGCCCGGGATCAGCTCCAGTGTGTTGCCGGTCAGCAGGCTGCTGAGGCTGGTATCGGTCAGGCTCACTTTCGGGCTGCGCATTTCAATCCGTGTGCCCTGGCGCATCAGGCTGACGACCGACGGGTCAATCGTTAACTCACCGCTGACTTTACCATCGGTTTGCAGGGTCAGGCGGGTGAGCGTACCGACTTCCAGCCCCTGATACAGCAACGGCGTGCTGCCTTGTTTCAGGTTTTTGCCGCTGGGCAGATCCAGCGTGATTTGCACGCCGCGCTGACTGTGCGCCAGATCCGGATACAGGGTGTAATTCTGTTCTGAGTTCGCCTGGGCAGAATCATTTGGCGAGTCAAACGCAATCGCGCCATTCACCAGCGCCGCAAGGCTTTCCAGTTCCACTTTCGCGCCGCTGAGGCCAACGTCGGCTTTCACACCGGACACGTTCCAGAAACGGCTCTCTTTTTTCACCAGATTGGTAAAGCGGCGCTCAATCAGCACATCGACGGTGACACCCTGGTTATTCGGGTTAATGCTGTAATCATAAACACGGCCGACCGGGATTTTGCGGAAATAGACCAGTGAGCCGCTGTTCAGCGAGCCGAGGTCAGGGGTATGCAGATGGATCAGCATCTCGCCGGTATTGACGCGATATTTCGGCTGAGTATCCAGTGCGGTAAAGTTTTCCCGCGGCTCACCTTTGCCCGGCATCATGCCGATATAGTTACCGCCGACCAGCGCATCCAGCCCGGAAACGCCCGCCAGTGACGCTTTCGGCGTCACCAGCCAGAACTGTGTCTCGTCACGCAGCGCATCGGTCATATCACTTTTGATGCTGGCCTTAATTTTAATGGTGCGCAGGTCGTCGGTCATGCTGATGCCCTGCACCATGCCCACTTCCACCCCCTGATAACGAATCGGCGTGCGCCCTGGCACAATGCCATCGGCGGAAACGAAATCGATGGTGATAGTGGTGCCGCGCTCCTGGTAATTGGTCCACAGCAGCCAGCCGGCAATCAGCAATGCAATCAGTGGCAGCAGCCAGAAAGGGGAGATTCGGCGCTTGTTTCTGACCCGGGCGTTAGTCGGTGTAGTCGGCGTTTGCTGTTGCATGTGCATCCCAAAGTAAACGGCTATCCAGCCACTCAACGGCGAGGATAGTCAGAATGACCGCCGAGCCAAAATAGAAGGCTGCCGGTCCCATAGTAAAAGCGAGCAGTTGATCACGGTTGACCAGTGACATGGTCAGGGCAATCACAAACAGATCAAGCATTGACCAGCGTCCCACCCACTGTATCGCGCGCAACAGGCGGATACGGGTTCTCAGGCCCTGCTGGCATTTGAAGTGAATACTGAGCAGCAGCGTCAGCATTACGATGACTTTGGTAAACGGCACAAGAATACTGGCGATAAACACCACCGCCGCGACCGGAATATTGCCGCTGGCCAGCGACAGGATGCCGGAAAAGATGGTGTCTTCTTTGCGTGAACCATTGAGGTAAATAATCGAAATCGGCAGCAGATTCGCGGGCAGCAGCAGCACAATGGAGGCGATCAGCGCCGCCCAGCTTTTTTGCAGGCTGTGACGGCGGCGCAGGCGCAGTGGCGTATGGCAGCGCGGGCAGCGGCCACGGTCGTCCGCGACACCGGTATGGTGGCAGTTGAGGCATACCTGCAGTTCGTCTGGCGGAACGCGGCGGGCCTCCTGTGGGTAGAAACGCTGCCACAGCTGCTCGACATTAATATGGATCAGCGTCAGCAGGCTCAGTACCGTCAGAACGCAGTAGGCGATTAAGCCATTGCCCAGTTGCAGTTCAGCATAATCCTGTACCTTGATGGCGGCGACGGCGATACCGACCAGATAGATATCCAGCATCACCCACTCTTTGAGCCGGTCCAGCATCAGCAACACCGGGCGTAAATTCATTCCCAGCTGATGGCCAAAAAACAGGTAAATAATCGCCGCCACCAGCGTGACCGGCGCGCCAATGGTGCAGAACGCCACCATTGAGGCCGTAATCACATTGCCCTGTTCGGCCATCTGCAAAATACCGCCCAGCAGGCTGGCGCTGATATTGACACCGAGCAGATGGATGTCGACCAGCGACATGCCGAAGGCAAATGGCATCAGCAACATCATGGTCACCGCCATGGCCGTCAGACGCGTCATTGACCAGTCGCGGCCATTAATAATTTTTGCATTACAGCGCGGACAATGTGCAGATTGCCAGGATTTCACATCCGGTAAGGAAAAAAGGGTATCGCATTGCGGACAACGCTGATAACGTTCCTGAGGCAAAGCATGGCTGATGGCGTGTATTTTCATATGCGAATAATGCGTTGCCCGTCTGATGCAAATAATAAGCAGGGATTGTTATCAATATGGCTGTGCTACATTGCTACGCTCTCGTCAGGCGATAAGCATGCTGACGATAACCGTTGCGGAGCAAAGCAGATCTAAAAGATCGTTAGGTTATCGTAACTAACAGCATGATTCATCTTGTCGCACAGGGCAAATAGTGCTTATTTTTAACGGTAGTGCGCGAATGATGCCGTTTAACAGTTTTTAATGGTTAATAAATGAACAAACAAGAGTTTTATACCGACCTCAACCGTGATTTACGTGCGTTAATTGCCGGAGAAACCAGCTTTCTGGCGGCAATGGGCAATTGTAGCGCGCTTTTATATGAACGTCTTGAGGGGGTTAACTGGGCGGGCTTCTACCTGCTGACGGAAGCGAACACACTGGTGCTGGGCCCGTTCCAGGGCAAGATCGCCTGTGTGCGCATTCCGGTGGGTAAAGGTGTCTGCGGCACTGCGGTGGCCACACGTGAGATCCAGCGTGTTGACGATGTGCACGCATTCCCCGGCCATATTGCCTGTGACGCCGCCAGCAACGCGGAAATCGTGCTGCCGCTGGTGGTCAATGGCGAGATAATCGGTGTACTGGATATCGACAGCACCGTCTACAATCGCTTTGACAGCGAAGATGAGATGGGTCTGAAAAACCTTACCGACGGGCTGTGTGAAGTGCTGGCTGGCAGCGACGTGGAAAAATTTATTCGCATGAATCGCACCTAAAGCGCTGGATCACGTAGCATTTGCCGACTGGCTCATTATAATGTCGCCTGTTCATGCCTGCGCTGGTTGGCAAACCCGTTGTAATCAGGAAATTTCATGGAAAATCAACCTAAGTTGAATAGCAGTAAAGAAGTCATCGCCTTTCTGGCTGAGCGTTTTCCTCACTGCTTTAGCGCCGAAGGTGAAGCACGTCCGCTCAAAATCGGTATCTTTCAGGATTTAGTCGATCGCGTGCAGGGCGAAATGAGTCTGAGTAAAACTCAGCTGCGTTCCGCACTGCGCCTGTATACGTCCAGCTGGCGTTACCTTTACGGTATTAAAGCAGGCGCGACGCGTGTCGACCTCGATGGCAATGCCTGTGGTGTGCTGGACGAACAGCACGTCGAGCATGCGCGTAAGCAGCTTGAAGAAGCGAAAGCGCGCGTTCAGGCGCAGCGCGAGCAGCAGCAGGCGAAAAAACGTGAAGCCGGTGAAGAGAACGCCGCCCCACGTCGCCCGCGTAAACCTGCCGTGCGCAAACCGGCAGCGGAAGGTGAGCAACAGCCGCGTAAACCGCGTCCGAAAGCTGCCCGTCCTGCTCAGCCGCAGGAGCGCGCCGCCGCCGAATCCCGTCAGCCGCACAGCAAACCGGTTACCGATACCTCGGCGTTGCAGGTTGGCCAGAGCATTAAAGTCAAGGCAGGTAAAAGTGCAATGGACGCTACCATTCTGGAAATTTCCAAAGATGGCGTTCGTGTGCAGCTGGCTTCCGGCCTGGCAATGATCGTACGCGCAGAACATTTGCAGTTCTGAAACGGAGGCCATCCAGGGCATGAACAAACTCTTTAGTACCACTCTTCTTGCGGGCCTGCTTCTGGCAGGCCCCGCATTCGCGGTAGAAAATATTACCCGCGCTGACCAGATTCCTCAGCTGCATCAGGAAGCGCAACACGCCACGGTCAGCGAACGTGTCACATCCCGTTTTACCCGTTCTCACTATCGCCAGTTCAGTCTGGATCAGGATTTTTCGGCGAAAATTTTTGATCGCTACCTGAATCTGCTGGACTACAGCCATAACGTGCTGCTGGCGTCGGATGTCGCGCAATATGCCGACAAGAAGACCACGCTGGGCGAAGAGTTCAAATCCGGTCAGTTGCCGGTATTTTACGATTTATATAACCTGGCGCAGAAACGCCGCTTCGAACGCTATCAGTACGCATTGTCAGTACTGAATAAGCCGATGAACTTTAGCGGCAACGACACCATCGACCTCGACCGCGCCAAAGCGCCATGGCCGAAAACGGTGGCGGAGCTGAATGCGTTATGGGATGCCAAGGTTAAATATGACCAGCTGAGCCTTAAGCTCACGGGCAAAGAAGATAAAGAGATCCGCGAGATCCTCACCAAACGTTATCAGTTCGCGATTCGCCGTCTGGCGCAAAGCAACAGCGAGGACGTGTTCCAGCTGGCGATGACGGCGTTTGCGCACGAGATCGATCCGCACACCAACTATCTGTCACCACGTAACACCGAACAGTTTAATACCGAGATGAGCCTGTCTCTCGAAGGTATCGGCGCGGTGCTGCAGATGGATGACGACTACACCGTAATCAACTCGATGGTTGCGGGTGGCCCAGCGGCGAAGAGCAAAGCGCTGACCGTGGGTGACCGCATCGTCGGTGTCGGCCAGCCGAATAAGCCGATGGTGGACGTGATTGGCTGGCGTCTGGATGACGTCGTGGCACAGATTAAAGGGCCGAAAGGCAGTAAAGTGCGTCTCGAAATCCTGCCGGCAGGTAAGGGCACCAAAACCCGTACGGTGACGTTGACGCGTGAGAAAATTCGCCTCGAAGACCGCGCGGTGAAAATGTCAGTGAAAGACGTCGGCAAAGATAAAGTCGGCGTGCTGGATATTCCTGGCTTCTATGTTGGCCTGACCGATGACGTCAAAGCCCAGCTGCAGAAACTGCAGAAACAGAATGTCACCAGCATCGTGATTGACCTGCGTACCAATGGCGGTGGCGCGTTAACCGAAGCAGTATCGCTTTCCGGCCTGTTTATTCCGAGCGGCCCGGTGGTGCAGGTGCGTGACAACAACGGCAAAGTGCGTGAAGACAGCGACAATGACGGCATTGTTTACTATAAAGGCCCGTTAGTGGTGCTGGTGGACCGCTTTAGCGCCTCGGCGTCGGAAATCTTTGCCGCAGCAATGCAGGATTATGGCCGTGCGCTGATTGTCGGCGAGCCGACCTTCGGTAAAGGTACGGTGCAGCAGTACCGTTCACTGAACCGGATTTACGATCAGATGCTGCGTCCGGAATGGCCGGCGCTGGGCTCTGTCCAGTACACCATTCAGAAGTTCTACCGTATCAACGGTGGCAGTACCCAGCGTAAAGGCGTGACGCCAGACCTGCTGATGCCAACCGGTGTTGAAGCGGTGGAAACCGGCGAGAAGTTTGAAGATAACGCACTGCCATGGGACAGCATCAATGCTGCAACCTATGTCAAAACCGGCGACCTGAAACCGCTGGAGCCGCAGCTGATGAAAGATCACCAGGCGCGTATCGATCAGGATATGGAGTTCCAGTACATCATCAAGGATATCGCCCGCTTTAACGCGATGAAAGATAAGCGCAATACCGTGTCGCTCAATCTGGCGCAGCGTGAGAAAGAGAGCCATGAGGATGATGCCTTACGCCTGGAGCGCATCAATGCGCGCCTGAAAGCGGAAGGAAAGAAACCGCTGGCGAAACTCGACGATCTGCCGAAAGACTACAAAGAGCCAGACCCGTATCTGGATGAAACGGTGAAAATCGCCAATGACCTAGCGACGCTGGAAAGCAGGCAACCTGCCACCCAGACCACCGCAAGTAAATGACAATTAAGGCACTGCGCAGGCAGTGCCTTTTTTTCTTCTGCGCAACAATTCCGCAAACTCCCCAGTTAAAATGCGACAAAATGTAAAGTTATGTCTTTTTAGACACTTAAACGTTAAGTCTGCTTGAAAAGCTCGCGCTTACCCATACGATGTATACCTGTAGTTCGGCTATGTATGTTAACTGAGGAAGATGAAATTCTATGATGCGTATTGCTCTTTTCCTGCTGACCAACCTTGGCGTGATGTTGGTTTTCGGGCTGATTCTCAGCCTGACAGGGATCCAGTCAAGCAGCGTTGCGGGTCTGCTGATTATGGCAGGTCTGTTTGGCTTCGGCGGTGCGTTTGTTTCACTGTTTATGTCGAAATGGATGGCGCTGCGTTCGGTCGGTGGTGAAGTAATTGAACAGCCGCGTAACGAAACAGAACGCTGGCTGATTGACACCGTGCGCCAGCAGGCGAAGCAGGCTGGCATCGCGATGCCACAGGTGGCGATTTATCATGCGCCGGATATCAACGCCTTTGCCACCGGTGCCCGTCGTGATGCGTCGCTGGTGGCCGTCTCCACCGGCTTATTGCAGAACATGAGCCGTGATGAGGCGGAAGCGGTGCTGGCGCACGAAGTCAGTCATATCGCCAACGGTGATATGGTCACCATGACGCTGATTCAGGGCGTGGTGAACACCTTCGTGATCTTTATTTCGCGTATTCTCGCGCAGATCGCATCCGGTTTAATGTCCGGCAACCGTGACGAAGAAGGCGAAAGCAACGGTAACCCGCTGGTTTACTTCGCGGTTTCGATGGTACTGGAACTGGTGTTTGGTATCCTGGCGAGCATCATCACCATGTGGTTCTCTCGTCACCGTGAATTCCACGCCGATGCTGGCGCGGCACGTCTGGTCGGTCGTGAGAAGATGATTGCTGCGCTGCAGCGTCTGAAAACCAGCTACGAGCCACAGGAAGCCAGCAGCATGATGGCTTTCTGCATCAACGGTAAGAACAAAACGTTCAGCGAACTGTTTATGTCTCACCCGCCGCTGGATAAGCGTATTGATGCACTGCGTAGCGGTGATTATCTGAAATAAGCGTGACGGCAACAATAATGAGAAAGGCGGCAGCGATGCCGCCTTTTTTTATGCTGCTTTTTCCTGAGTCATGCGCAGGGTACTGACAATCGCCGCCGCTGTAGCAAAACAGCCCGCCAGAATCAGTGATGCATGGGTGCCATGTACTGAAAACAGATTAAACATCAGCGCCACCAGTGCAGCACCGCTCGACTGCCCCAGCAGACGTGCCGTACCTAACATACCGCTGGCACCACCGCTGCGATGACGTGGCGCGGAAGAGATAATGGTATGGTTATTCGGTGACTGGAACAGACCGAACCCGGCGCCACACAGCATCATGCGCCAGATAATATCGGCATCAGCAGGTGCTGCTGGCAGCCATGCCAGCGCGAACAGCCCTGCTGCGAACATCGCCAGACCAATACCACCGAGCAATCCGGCGTGATAGCGTTCAAGCAGACGACCGGCAATCGGCGCTGTCACCATGGTGGCTAACGGCCACGGCGTCAGCAGCAGTCCGGTGGCGACTTCATCACGGCCAATCACCGTTTGCAGAAAGAAGGGCAGGGACACCATCGCCAGCATTTGTGCGCAGAACGAGCAGACCGACGTGCCAATCGACAGAGAGAAAATCGGAATGCGCAGCAGATCCACCGGTAAAAGCGGAATAGTCATGGCCAGCTGACGGCGAATAAACAGATAACCGATCACCACTAACGCGACCACCTGCGGCATGATAATCTGCCAGCCATGGCCCTGCGATGCGCTGCTCAGTGCGGAAATCAGCAGACCAAAGGTCAGGGCATTCATTATCGCGCTTTTAATATCGAAACGCTGCCCCTGCGCTTTTTGCTGATTGGGTGGTAAAAAGCGCATTGCCAGATACAGCGCGGCCATCCCGACGGGCACGTTAATCAAAAACAGCCATTGCCATGAGGCGAAGGAGAGTATCGCCGCGGCGACGGTTGGACCCGCCGCAGATGAGACGGCAACAATCAGTGAGTTAATCGCCATCCCGCGGCCAAGGTAACGCTGCGGGTAGATGATGCGGATCAGCGCCGTATTGACGCTCATCAGCGCCGCGCCGCCAAAGCCCTGCAGAACACGGGCAAAGGTCAGCATTTCCAGCGAACCGGAGAATGCGCACAGCAAAGATGTGCAGCCAAAAATCACCAGCCCGGCTTTATAGATCCGGCGATAACCCAGCATGTCGCCAAGGAAAGAGAGTGACAGCAGTGAAGCGATAATCGCCAGCTGATAAGCATTAATCACCCAGATTGATTCTGCCGGGCTGGCTTGCAGATCGCGTGCAATTGTCGGCAGGGCAACGTTGGCAATTGCGCCATCAAGCACCGCAACGGTGATGCCGAGGGCAATGGCGACAATCGCGCCATAACGCTGTGGAACAGGTAATCCATCCATTTGAGTGGTTTGCGTCATAGAAATAAGTAGTGATATGAGTGAATATCATCATGCTAATGATTTTTACGCGCTAATGCACCGCATTTCATGACGTGCGACTGGCGAAATTATCGCCTTTACCCTGTGATTTCATTGCGGTAACCCGCATTGTCCACGTATACTGGTATGGTGTTCCATTTTTTGTAAAACAATTTCAGAAAGGTTGTGATTTATGGCTAATGCGGATCTTGATAAGCAGCCCGATTCCGTCTCTTCGGTAATGAAGGTGTTTGGTATTTTGCAGGCGCTCGGTGAAGATCGCGAACACGGTATCACCGAGTTGTCACAACGTGTGATGATGTCGAAAAGCACCGTTTATCGCTTTCTGCAAACCATGAAATCGCTGGGTTACGTGTCCCAGGAAGGCGAATCAGAAAAATATGCACTGACGCTGAAATTGTTCGAACTGGGTGCCAAAGCGTTGCAGAACGTGGATTTGATTCGCAGCGCGGATGTGCAGATGCGTGAGTTGTCACGCCTGACCAAAGAAACCATTCACCTTGGTGCGCTGGAAGAAGACAGCATTGTCTATATTCATAAAATCGACTCGATGTACAACCTGCGTATGTACTCACGTATTGGTCGTCGCAACCCGCTGCACAGTACCGCGATCGGTAAGGTTCTGCTGGCCTGGCGTGACGCTGCCGAAGTGAGTGAAATTCTGCAAAATGTTGAGTTCCGTCGCAGCACTGCGCGTACTGTCGGCAATAAAGAAGAGTTGCTGGTGGTGCTGGATCAGGTGCGTGTGCAGGGTTACGGTGAAGACAATGAAGAGCAGGAAGAGGGCTTGCGTTGTATCGCTGTGCCGGTATTCGATCGCTTTGGCGTGGTGATTGCCGGGCTGAGTATCTCTTTCCCGACGATTCGTTTTTCTGAAGAAAATAAACAAGAATATGTCGCGATGCTGCACCGTGCGGCGCGTGAACTCTCTTCACAGATGGGTTACTACGACTACCCATTCTGAAACGATGGCGGGCAGTGAACTGCCCGCCATCGCTCACGGCAAATCAGTTGTCGATCACCTCAGCCGTTTTTTTCAGAATCGGGCAATCTGTTACACCAATAATGCCGCTGTCGCTGTGCAGGTACTGCGCCGACACTACCCCGCGTGCCGTCAGGTACTGACACTGTAACCCCAGTCCGGCAGCATTCTTGTTGCTGCCCGTCAGTACGCCATAGCCTGTCAGCAGCAATGCCAGCCAGATAACCGCCAGAACGATAACCAAACGAATCACTGTTTTCATTGTTTTCTCCTTGCCTTAACTGCGGGCAGCATGCCGTTAAGCGGCTGCGCCGTCGATCAGAGGATGCTGAAAGCACGCGGTGTTACAAATCTATTTATGTGATCTGTCTGTCATTTCACGCCTGAGCGGGTAAAATTAGCCGCCTGTGGCGCACGCGAGGCTGCGACCACCAAAAGTAGCACAAGACTGAGGCATATATGAATGAGATGGCAAATGGCGCGATGGGTTTCGCGTCACTGGGATTTATCGCGGCGTTGGTGATCATCGGGCTTATCGCCTGGTTCTTTGTCAATCGCGCCAGCGAACAGATTGAGCTGCTGCAGGCGCTGCTGGACGAGCAGAAAAAACAGAATGCAGTGTTGCGCCGTCTGGCAGAGCGCGTCTGCGGTACGGAGAAAAGCAGTGAGCGGGAAGAGGATGGCGACAAAGACTTTACCCGTTTGATCCCGGAACGTTAACCACAGTCTGCGCCAGCAGGGGAGTCATAATGGCCTGGAAAAATCCGTTTTACGATGCTGCAAAAGCGCATCACACGCCGGAAGGTTTCCGTAATCTGGAAACCGATTTGCGTCAGGAAGGCGATTTACGACGCTGGCAGAAAGAGCACAAAGCCCAGGGGCTGCCATTTCCTCCTGCTGGTGGTTACGATCAGTTTATTGCACAGTGGTGGCAGCCCGCGGATTTGAGCGGTGACAATGATGCCATCTGGTGGCTGGGACATGCCTGCCTGATGCTGCGCATTAACCAGCGTTACACGCTGATTGATCCTGCGCTGTCGCAGCGTGCGTCGCCGCTGCGTTTTTATGGTCCGCAGCGTAAGACGCCAGCGGCATTGCGTATTGACGATCTGCCTGCGCTCGATGCGGTGCTGATCTCGCATAATCATTATGACCATCTCGATTTACCGACCATCAGGCGTATCCTGCGCCGCTTCCCTGACGTCCAGTTTATTGTGCCGCTCGGCTTAAAATCCTGGTTTACCCGCCTGGGGGCGCGTCATGTCGTGCAGCTCGACTGGTGGCAGAAAACACAGCAGCATACGATGACAGTGCATGCGGTGCCTGCGCGTCACTGGAGTATGCGCACGCTGAAAGACCGCAATCGCTCACTTTGGTGTGGCTGGGTCATTCGTACGGAGAGTCTGAATTTTTGGTTTACCGGCGACAGCGGTTATTCAGAAAACTTGCTGGAGATTCCACGTCGTCTTGGTCCTTTTAACCTGGCGGCGTTGCCGGTTGGCGCTTACGCACCAAAATGGTTCATGCAGGGCCAGCACATGGACCCGTCTCAGGCGGTATCGCTGCATCAGGCGTTAGGTTGTCCGTTATCGATCCCGATTCACTGGGGCGTGTTCGATCTGGCGGATGAATCCCTTGATACACCCCCGCAGGAACTGGCGCAGGCGATGCAGGTCGCGGAACTCGACCCGCAACGCTTTCAGGCATGGAAAATTGGTGCAAGGCATGAACTGAATAATAGCGGCCAGGATTAATCCTAAACGCTAAGATAAAAGTGAAATGCGGGACGCATGTTTTATTTTTTTAAAAATAAGTTCAAATGGATCGAATAAATTGGCAATGAGACAGCCGTGCATTTAATTGGGGCAATGCGCAAATTAGTCTCCTGATTTTGGTGCAATTTAATGAATAATGTGTACCGAAGAACATTTATTGTACAACTTGTTATCAGGGCCATTTAACAATACGACGTGCAGGCTTAATCAAAAAAGTGTGCGCAGGTCATTGCCATATTTATGCAATAATTATGCTGATTAGTTATGGTTGATGCGCAGATGTATTAGACGCCGCCGTGAGTTTAGGTTAAAGTAATCCTGATGTTAAAGAGAGACTGGATGAGTCGGAAGTGCCGCCAGCGGTATGCCAGCGGTATGCCAGCGCTGTATGTAGCGTGCATATTTGTGCAAACTGTGCCATTAGTCGTTCCAATAATGTGCGACGTGTCGATGACTGTTTAAAAATGGCTTGCCATTAATTAACGGATATGTGATAACCCATTACTGGGATAAACGAGGTACAGTTCTGTTTATGTGTGGCATCTTCAGTAAAGAAGTTTTGAGTAAAGACGTTGACGTTGAATACCGCTTCCTTGCCGAACCTTAAATTAGTGCCTCATTCAGTAATGTCTCTGGTTTCTCTGTAAGTAAGCCTCCGGGCGAATAAAACACTCTAAGGAATTTGCAAATGGCAAAGATTAAAGGTCAGGTTAAGTGGTTCAACGAGTCCAAAGGTTTTGGTTTCATTACTCCAGCTGATGGCAGCAAAGATGTGTTCGTACACTTCTCTGCAATCCAGGGTAATGGTTTCAAAACTCTGGCCGAAGGCCAGAACGTTGAGTTCGAAATTCAGGACGGCCAGAAAGGCCCAGCTGCAGTTAACGTAACTGCAATCTGATTTTGATCCCAGCCCCAGCGTTGTGTTTCAACGCACATCGCCGCTGAATCTTAATAGTGAAAGCCCCGTACTTCGTGCGGGGCTTTTTCTTTGCCTGACAAAAAGTTGTCACCGCGTTGCCGCACGCTGCGTGAAAAGGTGTAAACTGCCGCCCTGTTTTTTTGCCGGAGAATCAGCATGTCGTACCTTTGTCCCCTTTGTCAGCAACCACTGGTGTTAAATGCGCGCAGCTGGCATTGTGAGCGCCAGCACCAGTTCGACTGTGCAAAAGAGGGCTACGTCAATCTGCTGCCGGTACAGCATAAAGGGTCAAAACAGCCTGGCGACAGCGTGGAGATGATGCAGGCGCGTCGTGAGTTTCTCGATGCCGGGCACTATCAGCCGTTACAGCAGCGCGTGGCGCAGCAGCTGGTGGTTGTGCTACCGGCACAGCCACTGAACCTGCTGGATATTGGCTGCGGTGAAGGTTACTACACGGCGGCCATTCATCAGCAGCTGTCGCAGCGTGCGCCAGTCCACACTTACGGACTCGATGTGGCGAAAGTGGCAATCCGCTATGCGGCACGCCGTTACCCTGGTATTGATTTCTGTGTTGCTTCCAGTCACCGTCTGCCGTTTGCTGATGCGTCACTGGATGCGGTGGTGCGCATCTACGCGCCTTGCAAAGCCAGTGAGCTGGCACGGGTGGTGAAAAGCGGCGGCTACCTGCTGACGGTTGCACCGGGTCCGCGTCACCTGTGGCAGTTTAAAGAGCTGATCTATACGCAGGCACGACCACATGATGAGTCGGCGGAACAGTTAGCAGGCTTCAGCTGCGTGGAGCAGAACAGCCTGAGCTATACGATGACATTAAACGGCACAGAGGCCACCGCGCTGCTGCAGATGACACCTTTCGCCTGGCGGGCGCGTCCTGACGTCTGGCAGCAACTCGCTGCGGAAAGCGCATTCAGCTGCGAAACCGATTTTCTGCTGACGCTGTGGCGGCGTGATTAACGCCTGGCGTGTGACGGGGTGAGATAGCGTTTAGCACGCTGTGCGTATGGTGATCATCACAGGCTGGTAAAGAGGATATTGCAGCCGATACCAATCAGCACCAGTCCGCCGAGAATTTCCGCCCGCTTGCCGAGCAGCGGGCCGATAAAGCGGCCCAGCATAATTCCCAGCGTGGACATGATCAGCGTTGCGGTACCAATCATCAGCGCCGTGGTGATGATATTGACCTGCAGAAATGCCAGACTGACGCCAACCGCCATCGCATCGATGCTGGTGGCGACAGCGGTGGTGACCAGAAGCCAGAAGCCGTGACGCTCCGCAGGTGTGCAGTCCTGCAGCTCCGTGCGGAAACCCTCAAGCAGCATACGTCCGCCGAGAAACACCAGCAGGATAAAGGCAACCCAGTGATTCCAGCTCAGCACATAGCGCGTGGCAAACTGAGCCAGACCCCAGCCAATCAGCGGCGTGATCGCTTCAATGACACCAAAGATCAGCCCGGTGCGCAGCGCTTCGGCAAAACGCGGCTTATGCAGCGCCGCGCCTTTTCCGATCGAAGCGGCAAAGGCGTCCATTGACATGCCAAAGGCCAGAATGAGGGTTGCAGAAAGATTCATCAGTATTGTCAGCTCTCCCGAATGACGCTGGCTACATTATCACAGCGGGAAATGAAGACAAACAGAAAACGTTATTTTCGCCGTTTAAGGTGAAATATTTCGGGTATTTTATGATGGAGTGAAAAATAATCGTATTATTCGTGTGGACATAGCACAGTGCATACTATTTCCTGTTTTATCAGCTAATGTGATAATTAAGTTAATATGCCTTGTGCTATATTTTATCTTATTGATTTTCAACCATGGTCTTGTAGATTCTTTCCAGATCGTCTAATTCTTTGACATGGATAAGCAGGCGGCGATGTTCTAATTGCATCACCAGAACACCATCCTCGGATAAATTCATACTGTTAATGCGTGAATAATCAATCCATACATTGGCGAAGAAAAGACCCTGCGTTTTGAGCAACAATTTCGGACGGCGGACCCAGAAAATATAAATCGCCAGGAAAGCTAACAGCATCAGCAGCAGGGTACTGACTTGCGGTCCCTGCGCCGAGACGTTGTGCCACAGCACAATGGCGATTAAACCGATAAAGATCAGACTATCCAGTTTGTTACGCCGCTGCAGCAGCACTTTCAGCCGCGTTTTACCGCGCAGGTGATCCATGATCAATTCGTCGTAGACGGCATACAGCAGGAACAGCGCGAGAAGGGCGATAATCAGGTAATCGGTTAATGACATACTACAGCTCCCTGTAAGTCGTTTCGTCAGCGCTCAGCATAAACGCTGGCGAAGCGACTCGTAAATAAAACCGGGAGCGATTCGCTCCCGGTATAACGTCTTACAAGCCCAGCAGACCAATCCAGTAGCCGAAAATACCGATGGCGAAGAAGCCGATAATGATCCACAGCGCATTCACTTTACGCCGCAACAGCCACATACAGCCAAAGGTGAGCAGCAGTGGCACCAGTCCCGGCATCAGCTGATCGAGAATGCTTTGCACGGTGGTCACTGTGGTATGCCCCGTCTGGTCGGTAATACGCGACACTACCAGCGGGATATTGACATGTGTCCACTTATTAACCAGCGCCCCCATCACAAACAAGCCGAGGATCGATGCTGCCTCCGTCATTTTCTGCAGGAAGCCGCCACCCATATCATTGACGATATCGATGCCTTTTTTGTAGCCGTAAGCCACACCGTAGTAACGGGTCAGCAGGCGCACCAGGTTAAACAGCACAAAGAACAGCACCGGACCGAGCAGGCTGCCGCTCATCGCCACACCGGCACCCAGCGCAGCGAACACCGGACGGGCTGTGCCCCAGAAAATCGGGTCACCCACCCCGGCCAGTGGTCCCATCAGGCCGACTTTGATCCCGTTAATCGCGGCATCATCGATAGGCGCACCGTTCGCACGCTGTTCTTCCATCGCCATAGTGACGCCCAGTACCGGCGCGGCCACAAATGGCTGGGTGTTAAAAAATTCCAGATGGCGTTTAATCGCCTGCCGGCGTTCTTCGTTATTTTCCGGATACAGGCGACGAATCACCGGCACCATGGAAAAACAGAAACCCAGCGCCTGCATACGTTCAAAGTTCCATGAACCCTGGAACAGGTTCGAGCGCAGAAACACACCGCGAATATCGCCAGCAGTGAGTTTTTTCTGTGTTGTGGTGGTATCAACCATTTTTCTCACCTCTTCCTTAATCTAATTCGTTATCGAGATCGTTATTCGCCGGACCGGCAGCAGGCGCGCCAGCGGCACGGTTATATTTCGGACTCAGCTGGATATACAGCACCGCCATGACCACGCCGATAACACCGAGGGCAACCAGGTTGAAGTTGGTAAACGCGGCGGTGACGAAGCCGAGGTAGAAGAATGGCATCAGGTAGCCGGCACGCATCATATTGATCACCATCGCGTAACCGACCACGACGATCATGCCGCCGGCGATATTCAGACCGTTGGTGACCACTTCCGGAATGGAATTGAGCAGGTTATGGACCACACTGGTGCCCACGGAAATCGCCACAATCAGCGCCGGAATCGCAATACGCATCGCCTGCAGCACTAACGCGGAGACGTGTATCCAGCTGATGGCACTCAGGTTGCCTTTCTCTGCGGCTTTATCCGCAGCATGCTGGAAGGCAACGGTAATGGTACGCACGATAATGGTCAGTACCTGGCCGGCAGCCGCCAGCGGAATCGCCAGCGCAATACCCGCACCGACGTTTTGTCCCCCGGCGATAACTAGGATGGTGGAAATGATCGAGGCGAGGGCGGCATCGGGCGCGACGGCGGCACCGATGTTCATCCAGCCAAGGGCGATCATTTCCAGCGTACCACCGATAATAATGCCGGTTTTCATATCACCGAGCACCGCGCCAATTAACGTACAGGCGACCAGCGGGCGGTGGAACTGAAATTCGTCGAGAATTGACCCCATACCTGCCACGCAGGCGACAATAAATATCAGTACAATTTGAAGAGTGGTAATCTCCATTGCACATCTCCTTCTGACATTTGCAATCTGAGTTAAACCTGACGCATCAGGCAATAATTAACACGATGTTCAGTTATTGATTCACTTTGGCAATCAGGTCCATCATTTTCAGTTTTGGATCGGATGCGACCTTTCTGACTTCCAGCTCAATTCCGCGCGCATTTAATTTCTTAAACGCTTCAATATCTTTTTCATCAACCGAAACGGCCATATTCACCTGGGTTTTCCCCTGGCGAAACGCCATGCCGCCGATATTTACGGTTTTAATATTGACGCCTTCCGCCACAATACGCTCGACATCGGTCGGGTTGGTGAACAGCAGCATCACTCTGTCGCGGCCATATTTCGGGTTATTCCAGACACGGATCATTTTTGCGACGTCGACCACATGGGCGGTGACACCGGGAGGAGCGACCTGTGTCAGCAGTGTTTTGCGCACATTGTCGGCCGCGACTTCATCGCTGACGACGATAATACGGCTGACATTGGTCTCCTTGGTCCAGCGGGTGGCGACCTGGCCGTGGATCAGGCGGTCATCGATACGCGCTAGGCCAATTTTCATATGGTCTTCCGGTCCCAGCGGCTTTTGCGGTGCGGCAGCAGCAGCGGGTTTAGCCACTGGCGGCGCAGGCGGTGCGATTTCGGTTTTCAGGGGTTTGACGCCTTCGCGCCCGGTTTCCACCGCCACTTTGACCAGTTCCCCGAAGTCCGGATTGTCATCCCGCGCCATCAGGGTTTCCACCAGCATCGGGATATTAACCCCGGCCACCACATCGTAGTTCGCTTTATCCACCACAATGCGGCTGGCGGCGTTAAACGGACTGCCACCCCAGGTGTCCACGAGGAAGAGCACGCCCTGTTGGGTATCCAGTTCCGCCAGGCGCGCATTGTATTTCTCTATTATGGTTTCCGCGTTTTCGCCGGGCACAAATTCAATCCACCCAACGTTTTGCTGCTCGCCTAATAGCATTTCGGCGGTCTTCAGCAGCTGCTCCGCTGCCCAGCCATGCGTGCCGATTACAATAGCAATAGTCACTTGCTACCTCCTTTAACAATATTGAGCGCGCCAGTGTGTGGAGCTGTTGCGCCAAATGAAACGCCGCACTTATCCGCGAAGATGTTGTACAGTGTCAGGATGTAAATCTGTTGAATCGGGAATTATTTTAGTCCGTGAAAAAATAAATTATGTGACCTCGCTCAGCTATTTAGCTGTATAAACTGCTGATTTGCATTCCGTGCGTGATTTATGTGAGCTAAAACCACGGTTGCACCGTCGTCAGGCAGAGAATTTCCCTCTGCGCGGCAGAAGAGAGTCTGTGACCTGATCCGGCTCACCGTTAACTGTAAGAAAATATTTTGACGTCAATGTTTCTCCTGTTAGAGTAGAGCTTCCTTTTTTTGCTACAGGAGTAATGGGCCTCAGCCCTCCCTATGGACTGTCACCGAAGTTGCTTATCCATGCCACCGGGTCATCCGGCTTGTTTATCCACGCCATCCGGCGTATCACGCACTATTGCCTGTCGTTATCTCTGTCACGCGTCCGTTAACCCGGTCGTGGCGTTATCCCGTTCCTTTTTCCGGAGTCTGTAATGGAATTTCTTCTGGACCCCTCAATCTGGGCTGGTCTGCTAACGCTTATCGTCCTTGAGATCGTACTGGGTATCGATAACCTGGTGTTTATCGCCATTCTTGCTGACAAGCTGCCACCGAAACAGCGCGACAAAGCGCGTTTGATTGGCCTGTCACTGGCGTTGCTGATGCGTCTGGGACTGTTATCCCTGATTTCCTGGATGGTCACCCTGACACGACCGCTGTTCAGCGTCGCCGATTTCAGCTTCTCCGGCCGCGACCTGATCCTGCTGTTCGGTGGTCTGTTTCTGCTGTTTAAGGCCACCATGGAACTGCATGAGCGGCTGGAAAACCGGCAGCACGAAGCAGAAGGTAACCGCGCTTACGCCAGTTTCTGGGCGGTGGTGGTGCAGATCGTTATCCTGGATGCTGTGTTCTCCCTCGATGCGGTGATTACCGCGGTGGGGATGGTGAACCATCTGCCAGTGATGATGACTGCTGTGGTGATCGCGATGGGTGTGATGCTGCTGGCGTCGAAACCGCTGACCAACTTTGTGAACGCACATCCAACGGTGGTGGTGCTGTGTCTGAGCTTCCTGCTGATGATTGGTCTCAGCCTGGTGGCGGAAGGCTTTGGCTTCCATATTCCGAAAGGCTACCTGTACGCAGCGATTGGCTTCTCGATTCTGATCGAGCTGTTTAACCAGATCGCCCGCCGCAATTTCCTGAAGCATCAGTCGCACCGCCCAATGCGTGAGCGTACGGCAGAGGCGATTCTGCGCCTGATGGGCGGCCGCCGTGGTGCGCAGCCGGTCAGCAGCGAAGGTGCCGAAGTGGCCGCGGTGATGCCGCAGGAAGCGTTTAAAGATGAAGAGCGCTATATGATTAATGGTGTTCTGACGCTGGCTTCGCGTTCGGTTCGCAGCATTATGACGCCGCGCGGTGATATCTCCTGGGTTGATGCTGAACGTCCTGTCGATGAGATCCGTATTCAGTTGCTGGATACGCCGCACAGCCTGTTCCCGGTGTGCCGCGGTGAGCTGGATGAAATCATCGGTGTGGTGCGAGCGAAAGAGCTGCTGGTGGCGCTGGAGCACGGGATGGATGTCGCGACGTTTGCCGCCTCCACGCCGCCGATCATTGTGCCGGACACCCTTGACCCGATTAATCTGCTGGGCGTGTTGCGCCGTGCGAAAGGCAGCTTTGTGGTGGTGACCAGCGAGTTTGGTGTGGTGCAGGGTCTGATTACGCCGCTCGACGTGCTGGAAGCGATTGCCGGTGAATTCCCGGATGAGGATGAAACCCCGGATATTATCGCCGATGGTGATGGCTGGCTGGTGAAGGGCGGCACCGATCTGCACTCGCTGCAACAGCTGCTGGATACTCAGGAACTGGTGAAAGCGGAAGACGATCATGCCTCACTGGCAGGACTGCTGATTGCCCAGAAAGGGCAGCTGCCGCAGCCGGGCGAGGTGATTGAACTGTTGCCATTCCGCTTCCAGATCCTGGAAGCTACCGATTATCGCGTTGACCTGGTGCGTGTCACCAAAGAACGTGATGAGCACGAAGAAGAAGAGGCCTGATAGCTGACAAGCTGAAGGTCTGAACGGAGGGCGGGGTGCTTGTGGCACTTCGCCCTCCGGCATTTCAGCGCGCTGGCGGGCTATCCACCGCGCTGCCAGCCATCTTTATCAGTTGATCTTTTCCACCATATTCAGCCACTCGTGACGCGGTTCTTTCACTGTTTTGATCTCCGCCGCGCCTTGTTTCGGCACAAATAAGACATTATCCGCCGTGGCATGATAACGCTGCCACTCCGGTAAGCCTTTGCCGTTTGGATTGCCTGTTCTGGCAAAATTCACCCAGTACTGATTCATCACTTTCGCCACCGCGTGGTCATTGTCGGTGGTTGCTGTTCCGAAACGGGCACTCAGTGTATTGAATACGTAAGGGATTTCGCTGGCATGATGCGCGTCTTTCCAGGTGCTGCGCATCGATTCCGCCACATAGCCAAAGGTGTAAGACCACACCGGCAGATTATTGCGCGCCCAGGTTTTCGCCACAAAACGCGCCGGTTCATTCATCAGCTTGTACTGCGCGATAATCGCGGCGGTATCCTGCGGTGACAGCCCGGCAAACACTTTTGCCGCCTGCTGCTTATCTGCGCCTTTGAACTCACTCAGCGCCTCATCCATGGTATGCACGACCGTCGGGAAACCGACTTCATACACATTTGCCCCAACCATCAGTGGCACTTTGCTGAACGTATTGCGGTTGTAGAAGTCTTCCGGCTCACCGGTAATGATTTTGCCGTCCGTCAGCGGGCCGGAGTAGGTGTCATTGAACATGTTCGCCATATTCAGTCCATCGACTACCTTATCCGCCGGTAACTGGCGCAATGCCGCCAGCGCGTGAGCATCATTACCTTTGATACCATTTTTCTCCGCAAAGCGGATACCATATTGCTCCGCCTGCTGCCAGCTCTGCCCGGGCATCAGATTATGACGACCAGAGCCGGACTGAATAATGGCTTTCTGGAACAGACCGTTGCTGAGCGGCGTGGTCAGCAGGGTGTTCACTGACATTCCGCCCGCAGACTCGCCAAATACGGTGACATTGCTGGCATCGCCACCGAAATGCGCGATGTTCTCCTGGACCCACTTCAGTGCCGCCAGCTGATCCATCAGGCCATAGTTGCCACGCAGTGGCGCATCCGCCAGCGCAGGGTGGGCGAAAAAGCCAAAGCGTCCGACACGGTAGTTAAAGCTGACAAACACCACCCCTTCACGGGCGAAGGCTTTACCTGAATAGACATTGGGGGAGGCTCCGCCATTCACGAACCCACCGCCATAGATCCACACCATCACCGGCAGCTTGTTTTGGCTGTTGTCTGGCCGCCAGACATTGACCGTCAGGCAGTCTTCACTGAAGCCGACACCCGAGGGCGCCGCATCCTGATCAAAGGCGCGCTGCAGACAATCTTTGCCATACTGCGTGGTGTTTTTGACACCCTGCCATTTCTTTGCTGGCTGAGGAGGCTGCCAGCGCAGCTCACCGACGGGCGGCTGTGCAAACGGGATACCCAGCCAGGCACGGACGCCGCTATCTGCGCTGCCCTGAATGGTGCCGGAGGTGGTGTCGACTTGCAGATGTTGTGGTGACTCAGAGGCCATCGCATTGCCCGTGACGATCCCGGTCAGCACCAGCAGAACACTTTTTTTCATTATTTTTATTCCTTTAATTTTCTGTTGCGAGAGTACAGTTGCCACTGACACAGGGCCAGCGGCAGGTAACAGCTGAAAAACCATACTGCGCGCTGAGAGGCTACGCAACAAAAAAGGCTGGTGCAGATCACGGTGTTTTATTGTTGACTATCAATGGGATGGATTTAAAACAGGGTGTTACTGCTGGCGTGAAAGCGGCGGGCCGACGCCCGCCTGAGATAGCGTTACAGCGAAATCGGTTCCACCGCGCAGAAACGTTTTTCCGCCAGTGACTGCACCGCTGCTTCGGCAATCGCCTGCGCCTGCAGGCCATCGAGCAATCCGGGCAGACCTGCGACTGTTTCTCCCTGTAACTGACGCACAAAGGCATCCAGTTGCTGGTAATACGTTGCGCGCACACGACTGAACCAGTCTGGCCACAGACCCGGCCGTGTGACGCCCTGTTCCTGCCACAGCGTGATGCCTTGCGGACTTTGACTGGCCGATTCTGCCATGCCGCGCTCACCGGCCACACTGATACGCTCATCATAGCCATACCCCGTGCGACGGGTGTTATCCAGCTGCGCCAGGGTGCCACGGGTTAACTGCATAATCAGCACCGAGGTATCGACATCGCCAAACTGCGTAATTTCCGGCAACGCCAGCGCAGCCCCCAGTGCGCCGACCGTGGTGACCTCATCATCCGTCAGCCAGCGCAGCAAATCGAAAAAATGAATCGCCTGATCGCGCATCTGCCCGCCTGACGACTGCAGGTAGCTGACGGGCGGCAGCTGTGAAGAACGGCAGACCATCTGAATCAGCTCAGCGCGGCCAATCACACCCTGTTGCAGTTGCTGCTTCAGTTGCTGGTGGCTGTGGTCGAAACGGCGATTAAAGCCCACCGTCACCGGCACATCGCAGGGCAGTACGTTCGCCACCACCCGCCTGGCGCGATCGAGTGACAGGTCGATGGGTTTCTCACAGTAGATTGCTTTACCTGCCCGCGCGGCGGCTTCCAGCAGCTCTGCGTGAGTCGGCGTCGCGCTGGCGATCAGCACAGCATCGATGCCATCACTGTGGATTGCCTGACTGACTTCCGCCACCCGCGCACCATAACGCTCCGCGACGGTCTGTGCCCGCGCCTGATCGGGATCGGCGACCAGCGCCAGCTCCACCTGCGGATGCGCCGCCAGATTCTCTGCATGTACCTGACCAATAAATCCACCGCCCAGCAGGGCAAAACGCAGCTTCGCCGCCATAGTTCACTCCATTCCAGTAATGTGATCGCGCCCGGTGAGCGCCCATTGCCAAAATACCTGTCACGGATACACTTGCTGAACCGGGTTTTTGATGGATTTCCCTCAACGGAGTGCAGAATGAAAAAAGTCACCCTTGATGAACTGGCGCGCATCGCCGGGGTGGGCGTCGCCACGGTGGATCGGGTGATCAACGAACTCGGTGGCGTCTCACCCAAAACCACGCGTAAAGTGCTGGACGCGGCGCGTGCGGCGGGGCTGAACCGTATTCTGCCGGAAGAGCATCGTCATCCCTGGCAGCTGGAAGTGATCCTCAGCGGCAATGACTCTTTCTTCTTTAAACAGCTGGGGCAGGACTTCAGCGAGGTGGCGACCGCTCTTGGCTATCGCCGTCTGACGCTGCATCGCACCTTTATCCCGGAGGCCCGTCCTGACAAGCTGGCGGCGCATCTTGCGGCGTGCAGCACCACACGGGATGGCATCATCGTTTTTGCTCACGAGTATCCGGCGATATATCAGGCGCTGGCGCTGTGTCGCCAGCGTGATGTGCCAGTGATTACCATTGTGACCGACCTGCCGGGTGCAGACCGTTTGTGCCATGTTGGTATTAACCAGTTGCAGGCCGGACGTACCGCCGGACTGCTGATGGGCAAAATGCTGCATACGCCCGGTGAGGTGATTATGATCAGCGGGCGTTTTGATTACACCGCGCACCGTCTGCGCATTCAGGGTTTTCGCGATGTACTGGGCGGATTCAAGTTCGAAGTGCAACGCTAAGCCGCCTGTCTTAACTCTGCAAAGACCACTGAAGGCTGCCG